>CAZANH010000532.1:0-5327 GCA_964486515.1 uncultured Eubacteriales bacterium | reverse complement strand
ATCAAACTCGCTGAATGCTTAAAAATATAACGGGAATGCATTCAACTCAAACAATGATTTGACCTTAACATTGCTTCACAAACAGCCTCTAAGAACCTTACGCTATATATTTCATGAAAATATTTCTTCAAGTAGATGAGAAGGCTGTGAATAGTTACGAAATTACCGTGGCTTCTACCTCACACTCTATTGACTAAATATACTTTTGCTGTATAATAGAGTAACACGGAGGTCTTATATTGTGGGAAGCAGAAATATTGATGCGACAAAAGGCAAAATTTCTAAGGCTGTTTGGAAACTTGCATATCCTATAATGGTTACAAATCTGGTAAATATAATATATAATTTTGCAGATACATTCTGGGTTAGTAAACTGGCTTACGGAACAGAAGCAATTGCGGCTGTGGCTGTATGTTTTGCAATTGTTTTTGTTCTTATTACATTTGCAATAGGATTGGCTGTTGCCACAAATGCACTATCGGCACAATATTTTGGGGCAAAGGAATATGAAAAGGTAAAGGATGTGGCATATACATCCATTGTTTTACTGATGGTAATATCTGTTGTGATAAGTTCATTTGGAATTTTATTCAGGAGGCAACTTTTAACATTGCTGAATACACCTGAAAATGTAATGCCTTATGCTATACAATATTTTACCATAATAATAGCCGGTATGGCATTTATGTTTTTCTTTTTTCTAATCAGCGGTGTACTGAGAGGGATAGGGGATACACGTACACCAATGATTATTGGGGTTGTTTCTGAACTAGCAAATGTTGTACTGGACCCTTTTTTGATTTTTGGATGGGGTCCGTTTCCTGCCCTTGGCATATCAGGTGCAGCTTATGCAACAGTAATTACAAAAGCCCTTGCAGCTTTCTGTTTAATATATATAATATTTTCGGGAAGAATGCACTTCAAGCTGAAAATTAAGAATATACGGGTAGATTTCACAGTAATAAAGCAAATTATAAAAATCGGTACACCTGCATCAATCACACAGATTATTATATCACTGGGGAACACAGTTCTCTTGGGAAGAGTTAACGTATTCGGTGATATTGCTTTAGCAGTTCAGGGACTTGGTCACAGGTTGGATTCCCTTATATTTTTGCCTGCTATGGGAATAAGCCAGGCTGCTGCAATAATGGTTGGGCAAAATCTGGGGGCTGGTGATAAAAAGAGGGCTAGAGCAAGCGGGATTTATGCTCTTAAAATAACCCTTACTATTCTTACGGTACTGGGGACAATTTTCTTTATCCTGCCAAAAGTATTTCTTGGTATATTTACAAAGGAAGAAGAGGTTTTGAGGCTAGGGGTATACTATATAAGATACATGGCTTTTACATATGCGTTTATAGGATGCAGGATAGTTATGAATGGAATTTTTCAGGGAGCAGGTGCGGCATTTTTATCTATGGTACTTAGTGCCATATCGTTATGGGGATTCCGTATACCGCTGGCTTATGCATTTTCTTTTTCCTCAATGGGAGTAAGGGGAATATGGTTCGGTGTATCATTATCTTTTATTTTAAGTGCAGGTTTCATGTATTATTGGTTTCACAAGGGAACATGGACAGAAAAGGCCGTAACCAATAAAAAAATGGAATCTCAAGACAATAACTAGGAGCAGCACATTCATCATTTATTGTTTATAAAGCAGTGTGTGATTTTTCAAAAACAGCGTCTGTGTGCCCTTCACTATCTATTTCAGAAAGATATTTCTTCAATATAAATCTGTGGGGTACTTGAACAGTCACAGCAGAGTGACTTCTCGCAGCCGGAGGCATACTTTTGGTTGCGGCCGGAGGCTGCTGTATGGTATAATATTTGGAAAAGATAAGAAGCAATGGGGGAAGTAATTATGAGTTATTTACTTGGTATTGATATAGGTACTTCAGGTACGAAGACTGTCCTGTTTGATGAGATGGGAAATACAAAGGCAAGTGCAGTCTCCGAATATAACATGTACCAGCCTAAATCGGGTTGGGCAGAACAGGATCCGGAGGACTGGTGGAAAGCCGTATGTATGACCGTAAAGGCTGTTATATCAAAAAGCTGTATCAATTCATCTGAAATAAAGGGAGTAGGGCTTTCAGGGCAGATGCATGGTGCAGTACTACTTGATTCCAGAAACGAAGTACTGAGAAAATCAATAATATGGTGTGATCAGAGAAGTTCGGCAGAGTGTGAAGAGATAACACAGTTGATAGGAAGAGAAAGACTTGTTGAGATTACGGCTAATCCTGCACTTACGGGTTTTACAGCATCAAAGGTAATGTGGGTGAAGAAAAATGAACCTGAAATTTTTGAAAAGATAAGAAAGATACTTCTGCCAAAAGACTATATAAGATTCAAGCTTACCGGTGAGTTTGCCACTGAGGTTTCTGATGCAAGTGGTATGCAGTTCATGAATATAGCAGAAAGAAAATGGAGCAGTGAGATTTTAGCAAAGCTTGAAATAGACAAAAGTACACTTGCAAAACTTTATGAGTCTCCTGAAATAAGTGGTATGGTAAGTAAGAAAGGGGCAGAGATGACAGGGTTAAAGGAAGGAACACCTGTTGTGGGAGGAGCAGGTGATCAGGCAGCAGGCGCTGTGGGAAACGGTATTGTAAGACAGGGGGTTATATCTTCAACAATCGGTACCTCAGGAGTAGTGTTTGCATTCTCTGAAAATGTGAGTATTGATCCCCTTGGAAGAGTACATACGTTTTGCCATGCAGTTCCCGGGGCATGGCATATAATGGGTGTTACCCAGGGTGCTGGCCTTTCTCTGAAGTGGTTCAGAGATAATTTCTGTATTGAAGAAAAAAGGATCTCGGAATTAATTTATTTGGATCCGTATGTGCTTATGGATAGTGAGGCAGAAAAGGCTGACGCAGGAAGCAGCGGCCTTTTATACCTTCCGTATTTAATGGGTGAACGTACGCCCCATCTTGATCCTTATGCCAGAGGGGTATTCTTTGGCCTTTCGGCAAAACACAGTAAAAGGGATATGATAAGATCCATAATGGAAGGTGTTGTTTACAGCCTGAAAGACTGCCTTGACGTAATAAGGGAATTGGGAGTTGACATAATGGAGGTAAGGGCATCGGGTGGAGGAGGAAGAAGCAGGCTTTGGAAGCAGATACAGGCAGATGTTTTTGGGACGGAAATTAATACGCTGAATTCCACAGAAGGGCCTGCACTAGGTGTTGCCCTTCTTGCAGGAGTGGGAACGGGAATTTACAAAGATGTTCCTCAGGCTTGTGATACCGTACTTAAAGTATCTTCAACGCAGGTTCCGGATTTATCTCTTAATGTGGTATATGAAAAATACCATAAAATATACAGACAGTTATACAAGTCTCTTAAAAAGGATTTTAAAAGTCTTGCGGATATTTAATGATTTTGGCCGAAGTACGGAATAATTAAGCAATTGGAGGGAGAAAAGTGAAGGTACTTATAGCAATGGATTCCTTCAAAGGAACATTCAGTTCAATTGAGGCGGCGGCATTGGTTGAGAAAGGTATTAAAAAGGTCTACAAGGATGCCGTAATTGACAAAGTTTCCATAGCTGATGGCGGAGAAGGAACTGTAGAAACACTTGTAGAATCACTTAACGGGAAATATGTATATAAGCAGGTTAAAGGTCCGCTTGGGGAGACAGTAAAATCAAATTACGGGATTATATACAACGATACTGCGGTTATTGAAATGTCAAAGGCTTCCGGGTTGACACTCGTACCTGAAGACAGGAGGAACCCTCTTTATACCACCACATATGGGACGGGAGAGCTTATTAAGGATGCATTGGACAATAATTGCAGTAAAATTATTATAGGGATTGGAGGAAGTGCCACTAATGATGGAGGTGCAGGAATGGCAGCTGCACTAGGTGCCAGATTTTTGAACAGGAATGGAAGTGAACTGCCTTTTGGAGGCGGAGCCCTTGGGGAATTGGATGTTATTGATTTATCAGGAATTGACAAACGAATAAAAAATACAAAATTCCTCACTGCCTGTGATGTTACAAATCCGTTATGTGGTAAAAATGGAGCATCTTACGTATTTGGACCGCAAAAAGGAGCAACCCCTGAAACAATTAAAATTCTAGATGCCAATCTGAAACACTATGCCGATATTATAAAAGAAGTTCTTGGTAAAGATATAACTGATTTACCCGGGGCAGGAGCAGCCGGAGGACTTGGAGCCGGGCTTGCTGTATTTCTAGGTGCACAGCTTGAAAAAGGTATTGATATAATACTTGATATAATTAAAATAGAAGAAAGAATAAAAGAATGTGATATTGTAATAACAGGAGAAGGGAAACTTGACTCTCAGACTGTATATGGAAAGGTACCTGCAGGTATTGCTTCAAGAGCAAAAAAATACGGTAAGGCTGTTTTTGCAATTCCGGGATTTATTGGAGAAGGTGGTGAAAAAGTATATGAACATGGAATTGATTCAATAATGAGTCCTGTTGTTGCACCTATAACCATGAGTGAATTGATGAATAATTCCGACAGGCTTATAATAGACGCTGCTGAAAGGCTTTTTAGAATAATCAGAGCTGTTAGTTTATGAGTTCATAGAAATATCACTTCTTTGTTTAAAGGCGGTTTTTTGAGATAAACAAATATTAACCTTATAATAATCTGTATAATAATTTATATAACATTCTGTGCAATACTACAATAGATTAGATTGTAAATATGTGCTATAATACTTCCGGTATTATGTAATAGTATGCATTTGAAAATTATATAGATAAAAATACATTTATGTTGAAGAAAGGAGTTAAAAATATGATGGGTATTTCAATGGAAAATATCGAAAAATGGAAAGAAAAGGGGAAAATAGACAAATTAATAAAAGCAGCGGAATACAAAAAAAAGGAAATACGTATTGCTGCCATTCAAGCATTGGGAAACTTGGAACAAGCTGATTCGGTAAATTACCTGATAGGGTTGTTAAGGAATCCCGATGCGGAGTTAAGATTAAACGGAGCTGAAGCTTTAGGCAATACAAAAGATTCAAGAGGTCTTGAGTTCCTTAGATACGCATCTGAAAATGACAGTGATGAAAAAGTTAAAAAAGTTGCCAAAGAAGCCATGACAAAAATAATTAAAAAATATTGATGATTATGATAATGGGGAGATATTTGGTATAAGCGGATATATAAAGTTTATAATAACTTCGTATAGCCGCTTTTTTTATGCAATAAGACTCTTCGTATATAAATACATTACCTCATACCACAGTCTGCGGCTGCAACCAAAATGTCTCCGGCTGCGAGTAGTCAGAAATCAGAAGTCAGAAGTCAGAAGTCAGAAGTCAGA
>CAZANH010000531.1:0-4438 GCA_964486515.1 uncultured Eubacteriales bacterium | reverse complement strand
GGTGGTATTTTGGACATAAGGGAAGTTATGAAAAAGACAGTTGAAAACAAGGCATCGGATTTACATATAACCGTAGGCCTACCTCCGATGATGAGGCTTAACGGGCTGTTGAAACCTTTGGAAGATAACAAGCTTGACAACGAAGCTACAAAAAAAATGGCCTATGACATATTAAGCGAAGGGCAATCTCAAAGGCTTGAAGAAGCCGGTGAGGTTGATTTTTCATATGTCCTTCCTTCCCTCGGAAGATTCAGGGTAAATATTTACAAACAGCGCGGGAATTACAGCACAGCCATTAGGGTGATAAGCATAAAAATACCTTCCATAGAAGAACTCGGCTTTCCTGACTGTATAAAGGGGCTTGCAGCGAATCCGAGAGGCCTCATACTTGTCACTGGCCCGACGGGAAGCGGCAAATCAACTACGCTTGCCTCCATGATCAACCATATAAATGAATCCAGCAACTGTCACATACTCACACTGGAAGAGCCGATAGAATACCTGCACAATCACAAGAAAAGCATGATAAACCAGAGGGAAATAGGACAGGACTCGCAAAACTTTGTGAATGCATTGAGGGCAGCACTTCGTGAAGACCCGGATGTAATACTTGTCGGTGAAATGCGTGACCTTGAAACCATTTCCACAGCGATTACAGCTGCGGAAACAGGACATCTTGTAATGTCGACACTGCACACAACCGGAGCAGCACAGACAATTGACAGGATTATTGACGTTTTTCCCCCTCACCAGCAACAGCAGATAAAGGTACAGCTGTCTTCGGTGCTGCAGGGTGTCATATCGCAACAACTCCTCCCCACACTTGACGGAAAGGGCAGGGTCGCAGCACTTGAAATACTCATAATAAACGATGCAATAAGAAATCTTGTCAGGGAGGGTAAAACACACCAGATCCTGACAGCAATACAGACAGGAATCAGGTCGGGCATGAGAACCATGGATTTTTCATTGAGTGAGCTTGTAAAGAAAAACAGGATAACCCGTGAGGAAGCGATGGTAAATTGTGTTGATCCTGAAATGTTGAAACGATATATGAACATGTAAAGAGGGAGGGTTTTTAATGTCATCTTTCACATATTCAGCCATAGACAATAACGGAGCCGATATTTCTGGGACACTTGAGGCTCAGGACAAAAGACATGTCCTCGAAATATTGAAGGAAAAGCAGCTTTTCCCTTTTAAAATAAGAGAGATCACCAAAAACAAGGGTACGGGTGCCCTGTTCATGCAAAAAACAGGGCTTAAGGATATAACAATATTCTGCAGGCAGTTTTATACAATGCTTAATGCAGGAGTAAGCATTATCAAGTGCCTGGACATCCTGCAGATTCAAACGCAGAATAAACGCCTGAAGGAAGCATCCAGGCAGATATATGAGGCGGTACAGAAGGGCAAGAACCTTTCCGAAGCAATGAAGGAACAAGGCGGCGTATTCCCTGAACTCCTCGTCAATATGGTGGAAGCAGGTGAAATAAGCGGTACGCTTGATTCCATAATGGAACGCCTGGCTGGCCATTTTGAAAAGGAAAACAAGATAAGGAATAAGATAAAGGCAGCAATGATATATCCTGTAATATTAAGCATTCTGGCTGTGTCTGTCGTATTTTTCCTGCTCACATTTGTAATGCCTACATTTTTCGGCATGTTTGAAAAAAGTGGTGTTGAACTTCCTCTGCCCACAAAATTACTGGTCATGTTCAGTGATTTCATGCTGAGTTACTGGTATATCATTATACTTTCAGCAGCATTATTGATTTATATTATACGCAGATACCTTAAAACAGATGGCGGAAGGTATAAATGGGACAGATTGAAGCTTAAAATGCCGGTACTTAAAAAGGTGGTCACAAATATAACCACCGCAAGATTCACAAGAACCCTCTCAACACTGCTGGGAAGTGGAATATCCCTGCTTCAGGCACTGGAAATTACATCAAAGGTTGTGAACAACAGGGTTGCTGCCAAAGGCCTGTTATCCGTACGTGAAGACATGAAAAAAGGTATGGATTTGTCCACGCCTGTTAAAAAAATCGGGATATTCCCTCCCATGGTAAATTCCATGTTAAGTATAGGTGAGGAATCGGGCATGCTGGAGGATATACTTGAGAAATCCGCCGAATTTTACGATGAAGAAGTGGAATCAAGCATGCAGAAGCTGGTATCCGTAATGGAACCTCTGCTTATTGTAATTATGGCATTTGTTATAGGGTTTATAGTTGTAGCAATGGCATTGCCCATGTTTGATATATTCAATACGGTAAAGTGAGGAGTGTGGCAATTGGTACGTAAAAAACTTGTAGCCATTGATATCGGAAACAGCAGGATACATATACTTGCGGGGAAACAAACGGGTGAAACCATTGAGGTTTCAAAGGCATTAACCTGCCCGACACCACAAAACAGTTTCTATAACGGAAGTATTGAGAATGAGGCATCTGTCCTGGAAGCTGTAAAAAATGTGCTTGTGAAAAACAAGATACATACTAAACATGTGGTGTTGACTGTTCAAAGCAGCGGCATTGTAATAAGGGACATTGAAGTCCCTTCATCGCATCCCGAAAACCTCAAGGAGATGGTCAGGTTTGAAATGGAGCAGTACCTGCAAAACACAAAGTGTAACTACATAATTGAATTTAAAGTACTTGAACGGATAGAACCGGACATAAAAAACAAATACAGGGTAAGAGCTGCTGCAATGCCTGAGGATATGGTAAAACAGTACTACAACCTGTTAAAGCAGTTGAAGCTTAATCCTGTAGCACTGGACATACATTCCAATTCCATATCCAAGCTTTTTTCAACGAATTCAGCCATCAATGGCACTGTTCCCGAAATCGGCAAGACATATGCCTTTATAGATTCAGGCTGTAAAACAACAAGTGTTTATATCTTTTCAGGAAAAGATATGCATTTAAGCAGGGAAATTCCAACGGGTGGAAGAGAACTTGACACTTCAATAGCATCCGAGCTGGATATTTCCCTTGAAGAGGCGGAAAGGCTCAAGATTGAAAAATCTGATATCAGCCCTGAGGTACAAATTACGGCTGAGGATAAGGATATTGAGGACAACGATGGTATGATGGCTGTGGTTAAGGGTGTTCTTGTTCAATTAACGGATGAAATAGAGAAGGTATTCCAGTATTATACAAGCAGGTATTCCGAAACACAAATAGATACAATATTCCTTTTCGGGGGGAATTCAAAAATGAATGGGTTCAGGGAATACCTTGAACAAAGGTTTGATATTCGTACCGAGTTAATAAGAAGTATCGGAAGTATTAAACCTTCAAATAAACTAAGAGATTTTGACTGCTGCCTGCAAATAAATACAGCAGGAGCAATGATGAGATATTGAGGGAACGGGGATGATATGTTAAATTGGCTGATTTAAACTTTTTTTCAATTTATTTTGAAGAACAGAGGAAAAACAAAAAAAAGGCCCTTATATATGCTGCCATCCTATTTTTTATATTTGCATCAATAGGCGGTACTTATGCAGCCATGGAAATAAAAGCCCGCCTTTTAAAAAGTGAAATCGAGGAAATGCAGCTTTATCTGCAGGAGGATGACGTCAGGCAGCAGCTTCAAGAATATGGGGAAAAAATGAGCAAGTATGATATTTTAAATGAATACGGCCAGGCAGTCGATTCAATCGCTTTATCACTTGAGAAGTGCAATACCATAAACAGTACGCTCATTGAAAATCTCTGTTCAACAATCCCTTCCAGCCTTACAATTGAATCCCTTGTATTTGCTTCACGGAGCATAAGCATACAGGGTGTATCGGACGACAGGGTGCATATAGCGAAATTTTTTCATAATCTCTCCGGCCTTGATATTTTCAGCAGTGTCAATATACACAATATACAGGGAGAGCAGACTTACAGCTTTGAGATCGACTGCATGCTGAAGGAGGCGTTGCCGGAATGAAACTTTCCAAAAGGGAAAAAATCATGTTGATTGTACTTGCGGCAATCCTGGTACTGGGAGGCATATACTACTTTCTCCTGATGCCTCAGATGGAAAAGCTGGAACATCTCGAAGAAGAAAGGGACAGGCTCATTATGTCCCTTCAATCCGCAAAGTCCAAGCTTGTAAAAAACAAAAAGGCGGACGAAGAATTTGAACTCCTGTATAATAAAATAGAAGAGAAAACACGCCCTTTTTACCCTGAAATTCTACAGGACAGGATTGTCCTCATAATAAACGGCATTATAGCCGAATCAGAAATAGCTTCAAGTTCCCTGGTATTTTCCGATATCAAGACAATACCTTTTGAGCCAGATGTGGATGAACCCGCATCAATAATACCCCTGCAGGAAATTGTCAACCGGTATTTCAATATTGCAGATGCCAGCAGGGATACTACCCATAAAAACACCTCTTCCAAGGATATATCAGGCAAGGATGGCTCTGC
>CAZANH010000530.1:0-2229 GCA_964486515.1 uncultured Eubacteriales bacterium | reverse complement strand
GAATAAATTAGGGAGGATTCACACCGGTTTTTCCTAAAATAAGTACCACAAACGAACGTAACGATGAAACCTATGATAAGCCAAGCAATATGTTGAAGGAAGGTTTGGAACAGGCAATAGAGTATGAAAAAGGTTAGTGTAGACGCATGAAGATATCCTCCATCGGGAGCAGAAAAAAGAATCCCCGGCTATTTGAGCTGATATCCATTAACTTAGCGTACTCTCTGCAGTAATTGGTTAGGGATTTGGACATTGGAACGTATCTGCTGATATTGTTTTTCGATTTTATGACAAGTAAAACGCACTTCGTTCAGGTCTATATCGCTGGCTTTAAGTTTTCGAGCTTCTGCAGATCTGAGGCCGCACCTATATAATGTCCTAATTATTGCCGGGTATACAAGGTGCGCTTTGGGAAAACTACTATCGGAATCAATTTTATCAGATGCCTTTATTATTGCAAGTATCTGTTTATGGCTGAAAAGGTACGGTTTGAAATCAGATTTGTATGGAGGCATACTGTGTTTTGGGTAAACATAAGCCTCAAATCCCATTGTAGTCATAAATGTTGCAAATTGACGGAGAAAACATATCCTGTTAGCTTGTGTTGCTTGGGATTCTCCCGGCTTACGTGCTGCCACCTTTTCAACCGTTTCTTTAGTTAATACCGGAGTGCATATTTCCATCTCATTAAGAAGACTGCATAAATGTAAAAGATCGTATTGACTATCACGTACGAATTTCTGTCCCATTCCCCGCTTGTATTTTATGAACTCCTGACACAATTCTGTATATATGCCATCGCTGAAAACAACATCACATTCCTTCTCATACATGTGAAGGCACCTCCAATGCTACCAGTCTTAGCCGGGAAATATCTATACGAGTATAATCTTTAGTTACATTAGCAAACTTGTGACCTAAGACTTCAGATACAACGGTAATTGGAACGCCTTCATTCATGAGCCTGGTGGCCAATCCATAGCGACAGGAATGCATACCGTGGTGTTTACCTGCTGTTTTAATACCCGCCAGATTTATGTACTTGTTAATGCATTTGTAAAAACAGGCTACTTCTGCGTGAGGCGTGTAGGGTGCTCTTGATCTTAGAATTACATTATTGTATTTGCTATCTTTTGGCCGGACGTGCATCAGATAATCAAGAAGAGCCCATTTTACATTTTTGGTCATGTGTAGCTGCAAAAATTCTCCAGTTTTCTGCTGGAATAACTCAATTGTGTTCTTGTCCCACTTGATTTCGTTTAGTTGCAAATTCCTTATATCTGAAACCCTGAGTCCAAGATCAACAGCAAGGATTATTATGACATAATCTTTTTTCCCTTGGAGTGTATTTCTATTAATCATTAATAGAATCTTACTTACTTCCTCGTTCGAATAAAATGACGGAAGCCTTTCATATCGTTTTACATGAATGATATTTAAGATATTTACAAGTCTATCCTGAAACTGTTCGGAAACAGCAGGACATTTTAAAAAATCACGAATCGTAAATAATATGTTATTTTGGTACGCTGTACTGAATTCCAAATCTTTTATAAACTCCAATATTGTCGTAGGAGTAACTTCTTTTGTGTCGATAATTTCATTTTTCTGTAAAAATAAAAACAGTTTCTTTAGTCGGCTTATTTTTGTTAATATGCTACTCTTTTTTTGATTCTTGTTAATTAAATACTCGACATATAAGAAATGAATTTCTAAAAAAGCTTCTGGAATTGGCGTCATATTGTAAAATTTATACATTGCGAAGCATTTCTTTTTGCTATAATCATCAAGACACCAAACATGCCTGACACGCCATCTTTCTGTTTTTGGATCTGGTCTGTAAATATCATTGATTCCGTAAGTTTCTTTCATGAATTTTGCAGCAAGTTCGATTGAAAAAAATCGTTCCCCATGCAAATCAGCAAATTCCTGAAAATATCCCCATGTTCTTGTAATCTTTTTAATCGTAACCTCCGAATAGTTGTGAGCAGTGATGTAATTAGTGGCTTGTTCGATTAGTTCTGTGAGCGCTGGTAGTGACAAATCAAAATTGTTTTGCATAATACTTTTACCTCCTATATTTTTTAGATTTATCATATATGAGGTAAAAGTATTATGCAAAGTTGGATAGACAAATTACCAGCATTTATGTGGGGTTAAGTCTCCAACTTTTCATAATGATTAACTTTGTATAAGACATCTTATGCAAAGCTTTGCATAAGATGTCAT
>CAZANH010000529.1:0-29532 GCA_964486515.1 uncultured Eubacteriales bacterium | reverse complement strand
TGTTGACAACCAAAGGTTGTCAACAACCCCGTCCCCTTGTCACCTTGACAAATTAAAGAAAGGTGCGTATAATATCTTTCTGCATTGAATATTAAAAATTATTATGAGTAAGCCAGACAGCCGCATATACAGTATCGAAAGGTAGTATATGAGGAAAGTCCGGGCTCCGAAGGGCAGGACGCCGGGTAACTCCCGGTGAAGGCGACTTTAAGGAAAGTGCAACAGAAATATACCGCATTCTTAGAATGTAAGGGTGGAAAGGCGAGGTAAGAGCTCACCAGCGGCATGGCAACTTGCCGGTCTATGTAAACCCCGTCCGGAGCAACACCGCACAATGGGACATATGAATTGCCCGTTCGTCCCTGAAAGGTGGCTTGAGCCTTGTAGAAATACATGGCCTTAGATAGATGGCTGTCAAATACAGAACCCGGCTTACAGACTTGCTCATTTTAACAAAACCACAGGTATTAAACACCTGTGGTTATTGCATTTTATACTGGTAAATGAATTGAAAATATGATATATTGAATATGTTCCAGTATTTATAAAGGTGAGAGGGTTAAGATGAGGGCTAAAAATATACGAAAGAAAAATAAAAAAACATATAATAAAAAAACATACAAAAAAAAATTACCGGATAAAACATTAAATCAGAGTAATGAAATATACGGAATAATCATAATCTCATTTGGTATCCTGATATTCTTAAGTTTCTATTTTGAAAGTTCTATTGGAGCTACTGGAATATTCATAAAAAATGTAATATCCGGATTGATTGGTTTTTCAGGATTTTTACTGCCGTTGGTTGTAACTATTTTTGCAATTTTATTAATTTTTACAAAGAAAATTGAAAATACAAAGCCAAAGATTATCTATATGATAATACTGCTTTTTTGCATATCTTCTTTTATTGAAACAGGATATTACAGGTCGAGTGATTACATAAACATGACGGCTTCGGATTGTATTGTTAAATTTTATTCCAATGGGCAAATATATAAAGGCGGTGGAGTTTTTGGGGGAATTATTGCTGTTCCTCTCATAACTGCAGTAAAAGTAACAGGAACGATAGTTGTACTTACAGCAGTATCATTAATAGATATAATATTACTTACAAATATTTCAATTGCAGATTTGTCATTGAAGATAAAAAATATAATATCGCTTGTTGTTAAGCATGTTATATTATTAATAATAAAAATATTAAAAAAATGTAAGTTTAGGATTCCACGCAAATCAAGTGAAAGCAGGGAAGAAGGAAAAATATTAAATGAAAATTCTGATATAGGGGATGAATTGACGGGCATTGTAAAACCAAAGGTAATTGATTTCAGAATTGAAAAGGAATCAAGAGAAAAACAGGAATATATGGACGATTTGCCATTTAAAACGGCAAAAAAAATCAATAAGGAAATAAATAATAAAATTTTAAGAAGCGAGGATGCAGTTTTTGAATACAGATTCCCTCCAATTAATCTTCTTAATATAAATAATGATATAACAAATATAAAAGGATACAGGACAAGAGCAATAGAAAAAGCAAGGATACTCGAAAATACATTAAAAAGTTTCGGGGTAAGTGCAAGGGTTGTAAATGTATGCCGAGGACCCGCTGTTACAAGGTATGAACTGCAGCCGAGTGCAGGTATAAAGGTAAGCAGGATAGTAAACCTATCGGATGATATATCTTTAAGCCTTGCATCATCAGGAGTAAGAATTGAAGCTCCTATACCTGGAAAGTCAGTTGTTGGAGTAGAGGTACCGAACAGGAAAATAACGCCCGTATTATTAAGAGAAGTTCTGGAATCAAAGGAATATGAAAATAATGCATCAAGATTAACGTTTGCCCTTGGTAAGGATATAACCGGACAATGTATTATAGCTGATATAGATAAAATGCCACATTTACTTATTGCAGGAGCAACCGGAGCAGGTAAGAGCGTCTGTATTAACAGCCTGATAATAAGTATTCTGTATAAATCTGCTCCTGATGAGGTAAAACTTATTCTGATTGATCCAAAGGTTGTTGAACTTGGAATATATAATGGTATACAGCATTTACTGATACCTGTGGTTACTGACCCTGCTAAAGCAGCTGGAGCACTTAATTGGGCAGTGCAGGAAATGGAAAAGAGATACAGGCTGTTTGCAGAGAACGGGGTAAGGGAAATTGACAGGTATAATGAACTTATGAGATCAAAAGGTACGACAGAAGATTTGCTGCCTAAAATTGTAATAGTAATAGATGAACTTTCTGATCTTATGATGATTTCTCCTAATGATGTCGAAGAAGCAATATGCCGTATTGCTCAAATGGCCAGAGCCGCAGGGATGCATCTTGTAATAGCGACTCAAAGGCCTTCGGTTAATGTTATTACAGGGGTAATCAAGGCAAATATTCCTTCAAGGATATCATTTGCTGTGAGTTCACAGGTAGATTCGAGGACAATACTTGATACAGGAGGTGCTGAAAAACTACTGGGAAGAGGTGACATGCTTTTTAATCCTGTCGGCAGTCAGAAGCCGGTCAGGATTCAGGGTACATTTGTAACAAATGAAGAGGTTGAAAGAGTTGTAAAATTTATTAAATCTCAAACAAAAGCTGAATATGACGATGATATTGTAGAAGAAATAAATAAAGAAGGTGTAAATGAAAACAAAAAAAACAATGATAAGGATGAACTTTTGCCTGATGCAATTGAAACTGTTATTAATGCTGGACAAGCCTCCGTATCACTGATACAGAGAAAATACAAGGTTGGTTATGCAAGAGCTGCAAGAATAATTGACCAGATGGAAGAGCGCGGTATCATAGGAGGGTTTGAAGGCAGTAAACCAAGGCGGCTTCTTATTACAAAGCAGCAGTGGCAGGAAATAAAGCACAGGGAATATAATTTATGATGTGAGGTGGCCAGAATGAGTGTTTTATCAGGTTTTTTTATTATAACTATGGTAATATTTATTGTGTATATGGTTTACAGATTTGTTAAATCAAAAAATTTTATTGTTCTTGTTCCAATTTCTCTTCAGGTATTTTCCCTCTCTATTTCAATAATAAGTTTTATAAATAATATTGAGATGAACCAAAAACTTCAAGTATTTTTACTGTTGGCAGGAATTGTTTTACCTGCAATAATTTTGGTGTTGGATTATTTGAAAATGATACAGAATTTGAAGGAATATATAAACAAGAATGTAAGTATATCCAACAGAAAGTTTAAAGTATTGGAATTGGTTCCAGTAAAAAGAAGGAACAAGAAGATTGTTGAACTTTCATACAAATATATAAATCCATCCGTAAGTAACAGAAAAACAGTTGATGTTATGTCGAATCTAAAAATTGACGAAGAAGAAATTCGTAAAAATTTTAAAAGGTTATTTACAAAAGCACAGTTTTATATAAATGAGAATGATTTTGATAAGGCTTATGAAATATACAGGACAGCCATAAAATTGGTAAAGTCATCACCTGATATATATTTTAATTATGCAGATATATGTTATGAAATAGCAAATTATGATGAAGCATCAAGTTCATACCTTAAAGCCATTGAACTGCACAAAAAAATAAAAAAAGAAAATGAACGGATTCACTGGCTTGAAAGTATAGCAAAAAGTAAAAAAGATACAAGCCCGGAATTAAAGAAAATGCTTGACAAGGAAAATGATACCGATTATTTTGAAGCAGCTGTTTATTATAATCTTGGAAATACGGAATTTAAAAAAGGCAGATTCGAGCAGGCAATTGAATATTACGAAAAAGCGGTTCAGGTTAATCCTGAAATGGATGAAGCAGATGAAAATTTGGCAGCCTCACTTATAGCATCCGGAAAAATAAATAAGGCAATAGAACATTATGAGGTTATAACAGAAAGGAAAAGTGAAAAATTAAGGACAAACTTTGTTTTAGGCAGGCTATACGGTGATATTAAGGAATATGATAAAGCTGTAAAACAGTATTTTAAATGTACAGATATTGATAAAAAAAATATTAATGTTTACAGTGAATTAGGTAATGTATTATTGAAATCAGGTATGAATGAAAAAGCAGTTGAAGTTTATAACAAACTCACTAAAATGAAACGGAACAGTTATGCTTCTTATTATAACCAGGGTATGGCATACTTTAAAATCAAACAAATGAAAGAAGCAATTGATTGTTTCAATAAAGCAATTAAACTTAGACCCGACAGTTACAGGAGTTATTATAATATGGCACTTGCTCTTGACGAAACAGGCAAATATAATGAAGCTGTCCAGGCATTTAAAAAAACAATTGAGTATAATGACAATTTTTTGGATGCTTATAATAATCTTGGGATACTTTTTTCAACCATGGGTAATTATTCTGAAGCAGTGAATGTTTTCAGGGCAGGAACAGAAAAGAACCCGGAAGAATTCAGCCTGTTTTATAATTTAGGTGTAACGTTGTCAGAAATAGGAAGAAACAGCGAAGCTGTAAAAGCTTTTCGAAAGGCATTATCCATTAAACCCGATGAATATGAAATATATTATCATCTTGGCAATACACTTACCGTGATGAGAAAATATACTGAAGCAATAAAAGCTTATAAAAGTGTACTTACTGTTAAGACAAAAGACAGCGATATTCTATATAATCTTGCTATTGTATATTCTCTTGCCAATAATCAGGATATTGCTGTAGAAAGCTTAAAAAGAGCCATTGAGCTGGATGATAATTTAAAGAATGATGCCAGGTATAACAGTTCATTTGACAACTTGAAGACACGGGAAGATTTTAGGGCTTTAATTGATTCTTGACATAAAAAATAAAAAAGTTTACAATTACTTTGTATTAAGTATTTTATAAAATTATAATAAATTACTATTGGCCATTGAAAACTGAATACTGAGGAGGTGAGTGCAATTATTGGAAATCTTGTTTTAGGATTGTCAATAGGTATAGCAATTGCAGTATTTGCTTCATTTATAATGTTTAGACAGGGTATTAAATACAGGAAAAAAATTGCTGAAGAAAAAATAGGAAGTGCTGAACAGGAAGCAAAAAGATTACTGGGCGAGGCTGAGAAATTTGCCGAAGGTAAAAAAAGAGAAGCACTTTTGGAAGCAAAGGAAGAAATCCACAAAAGCAGGGTTGAACTTGACAGGGAAATAAAGGAAAGAAGAAATGATATTCAACGACTTGAAAGAAGGCTTGTTCAAAAAGAAGAAGCGCTTGATAAAAAAATTGATTCCATAGAACAAAAAGATGAAATACTGACTAAAAAAACAAAAGATGTACAAGTAATACAGGAAAAACTGGAAGAGAATCTAAGAAAGCAGATGCAGAAACTGGAAAAAATATCAGGATTATCGATAGAGGATGCCAAGCAATACCTGCTTAAAAATGTGGAAAATGAAGTAAAACATGAAGCAGCAATACTTGTGAAAGAAATTGAAACAAAAGCAAAAGAAGAGGCAGAAAATAAGGCAAAAGAAATTATAGCATGCGCCATACAGAGATGTGCAGCAGATCATGCTTCCGAAACAACAGTTTCGGTGGTACCTCTTCCAAACGATGATATGAAAGGTAGAATTATAGGACGTGAAGGAAGAAATATAAGGACACTTGAGACATTGACCGGAATTGATCTTATAATTGATGATACTCCTGAAGCAGTCATATTGTCAGGATTTGATCCAATAAGAAGGGAAACGGCAAGAATAGCCCTTGAAAAGCTCATAATTGATGGTAGAATCCATCCGGCGAGAATTGAGGAGATGGTTGAAAAAGCCAAAAAAGAAGTTGAGAATACTATAAGGCAGGAAGGTGAAAATGCTACATTCGAAACCGGTGTACATGGAATCCGGCCTGAAGTAATAAAATTACTTGGTAAACTTAAATTCAGAACAAGTTATGGGCAAAATGTTCTAAAACATTCAATTGAAGTAGCACAGCTGGCAGGACTTATGGCCAGCGAGCTTGGCTTGGATGTCACTCTTGCAAAAAGAGCAGGGCTTCTTCATGATATTGGAAAAGCTATTGATCATGAGGTGGAGGGTTCACATGTAAATATAGGGGCTGATATTGCAAAAAAATATAAGGAAAATGATATTATTATAAATGCAATAATGGCACATCATGGTGATGTTGAAGCAACATCAATAACAGCAGTCCTTATCCAGGCAGCAGATTCAATTTCTGCTGCGAGGCCGGGAGCTAGAAGAGAAACTCTTGAGTCATATATTAAGCGTATTGAGAAGCTGGAGGAAATAGCTAATTCTTTTGATGGAGTTGATAAGTGTTATGCAGTACAAGCGGGCAGGGAGATACGAATAATAGTAAAACCGGAGGATGTATCCGATGATGAAATTATTCTAAAATCACGTGAAATTGTAAAGAAGATTGAAAAAGAGCTTGAATATCCCGGCCAGATAAAAGTAAATGTAATAAGGGAAGTTAGAGCTATTGAATATGCCAAATAGTATTATTATATTAAATACAAAGTAAAAGCGTGATGTTTTATCACGCTTTTACTTTAATAAGGAGGACAGATTTTGAAGATATTGTTTATTGGTGATATAGTTGGGAATTCCGGAAGAAAAATGGCAAAAAACGTTATAAAGGCCTATAAGGAAAAAGGATTGATTGATTGTATTATCGCAAATGCTGAAAATGCAGCGGGAGGAAAAGGGATTACGCATGCCGTTGCCAATGAGCTTTTTGAAAGCGGTATAGATATCATAACAATGGGTAACCATACCTTTGCAAAAAAGGAAATAAAAACTTTTATAGACGATGAATTCAGAATTATACGGCCTGCAAATTATCCTTCAGGGGTTCCTGGTAAAGGTTCTGTTATATTTGAAAGTGAATATGGGAATATAGGTATTATAAACCTTATGGGGAGAATTTACATGGAAAGCATTGACTGTCCCTTTAAAGCTGCAGACAGAGAAATAGAATATTTAAAGAGTTTTACCAGGATGATTATTATTGATATGCATGCTGAGGCTACATCGGAAAAATGTGCGCTTGCCTGGTATGTAGACGGAAGAGCCAGTTGTGTAATAGGGACACATACCCATGTTCAAACATCCGATGAGAGGATTTTGCCAAAAGGAACTGGTTTTATAACAGATGCAGGAATGACAGGCCCTTATGAAAGTATAATAGGAGTAAATAAGGATATTATTGTTAATAAGTTTATAACACATTTACCGGCAAGGTTTGAAATTGCAAAGGGTGCAGCTCAATTTAACGGGATTATAGTGGATATTGATGAAAAAAGCGGCAAGACAATTGCAATTGAAAGGATTTTTAAAAAAACAGATGAATAAAAGGTTTATACTGGTTACTATATCTGTTATTTTTGTGTTTCTGTTCTCTTCATGCCAGGCAGAATCACAAATTGACAAATATGACATACCAAACATTGATATGGGAATATACAACAAGGACAGTGTTTTGGATAAGGGGCCCCAGTCAAAAGGCGAACTCAAATTATTCTGTACTTATCCGGATACTTTTAGCCCATTGCTTACAAAAAACATACATTTGGAGAGATATTCATATCTTGTATTTGAGAGCATGGTAAAACTTGACAGTTCACAAAAACCTGTTCCTGTACTTTCTGATTCGTGGAGTGTATCTGATGACGGCCTTTCATGGACGTTTCACATAAGAGACGATGTATATTGGCATGATGGTGTAGTTTTAACCGCAAATGATGTGGAATTTACAATAGACAAGATACTTGAGACAAACAGTATTTACAAAAAAAGGCTCAGTAATATAACTGCATATGCAGCAACAAACCTTGATTTGCTTACGGTAACACTAAAAAAACCTAACTCCTTTACACCTGAACTGATGACATTTCCAATTGTACCGAAACATTCATATAAGAATAGTATTCTGTTCGGTATAAATAACATATATTTACCAATAGGCACGGGGCCATATATGTATTCCGAATATGAGGATAGAAATTATATAACCCTTAAGGCATATGATAAATGGTGGAATAAAGATATAACAATTCCTTCAATAAAAATAATACTTTTTAAGGAAGATAAAGAAAAATACAGTGCATTTCAAACGTATGAATGTGATGTATTATCCGTAGAATCGTTAAAATATGAGGGCTACAACAATATTCCAGGAATATTGTCAAAGGAATATGCTGGCAATAATTTTGAATTTATTGCATTCAATACAAAAAACAAGGTTTTTGGAAACAAAAATATCAGAAAAGCCATATCATATGCAATTGACACAAAAGAAATAATATCGGACCTGCTGGATGATATGGCAGTTGAAAGTGATTATCCAATATTACCGGGCTCATGGGTGAATAATGAAAAAACATATCATTCCTATGACAAGAGCAAAGCTGTGGAGCTGCTTAAGGAAAACGGCCGAAGAAGTACGACAAGTATCGAAATACTTGTTAACAGTGAAAACGAAATAAGATTGAAAGCTGCAGAAATAATTAAAAAACAGCTTGAAGAAATTGGTATAAAAATCAAGATAAAACAGGCTGAATGGAAGGAGGTAATGGAGCTTGTAAGCTCAGGAAGATATGAAATGGTTCTGATGGGCTGCAGATTACCTGTTATACCGGACATGTCTTTACTCTATTCAAAATCCTATTTTTTGGCTGACAGCAATAATATTGAATACTGCAGCAATATTTCACAATATATGAACAAAGAAGCAGACAGGCTTATCACTAAAATATTTTCAGAGTATGATAACAATAAAAAACAAAAGCTTTATGATGAATTATTTGATATACTGAATGAAGATATGCCTTATATGGGGCTTTATATATATAAGAATGCCCTGGTAGTAAATGAGTATGTAAGAGGAAGCATTAATCCTCATATATGGGATATTTACAATGATATAACAGGATGGTATATAACAGAGAGATAGAAAAAAATCAGATTGCAGAGAAGGGGAAAAAGATAATGATTTGGGCAATATTAGTTGTTTTTATAATAGCGTTTGATCAGATAACAAAACAAATAGCTTCAAAGAACATAGCATACGGTGACAGGATAGTCGTGATAGATAAGTTCTTAAATCTTACATATCATGAAAACAAAGGTGCAGCCTGGGGCATATTGCAAAATGGAAGATATTTCTTCATAGTACTGACAGTTATTGTATCTGTTGCACTGATATATTTTCTCATAAAAGAGGATAACATACTTTTAAGGATTTCACTTTCATTTATATTAGGCGGTGCATTGGGTAACTGGATTGACAGGGTTGTAAGAGGAAGTGTTATTGATTTTATTGATTTGCGGTTATGGTTTTTCCATTTTAATATTTTCAATGTTGCAGATACTTTTATTACGGTAGGAAGTATAATGCTTGCAGTGTTTGTTTTATTTTTTTATAAAGAGAAGAAAATATAGGTGAAAATCATGGAAGAGATAAAAATTGCTTCTGATGATGAGAATATAAGAGTGGATTTATGGCTATCAAAAAAGCTTAAACAGTATTCCCGTTCTTATATAAAAAAACTGATTGATAAAAACCATATAAGTGTTAATGGCCAAGTAATTAAAGCAAGCTATAGAATTAAAAGAAATGATCAGTTTAGTATAATTATACCCGAACCTGTGAAAGTGGATATAAAACCTGAAGATATCAAAATTGATGTAATTTATGAAGACACGGATATACTTGTAATAAATAAACCTAAGGGAATGGTTGTGCATCCTGCGCCCGGAAACTATACAGGTACTCTAGTAAATGCGCTTATGAATTATTGCGGTAACAGCCTTTCTGATATAAATGGTATAATCAGACCTGGAATTGTACACAGGATAGACAAGGATACTTCCGGCCTCTTAGTGGTAGCAAAAAACAACAAAGCACATGCCTCACTTTCTGCCATGCTTAAGAAACACCATATTATAAGGATATATAACGCTGTTGTCAAAGGTATAATTAGGGAAGACAAGGGTAAAGTGGATGCCCCTGTTGGAAGGCATGCTGTCAACAGAAAAAAAATGTCTGTTGATGTCAGACGGGGGCGTATTGCTGTTACTCATTTTAAAGTACTTGAAAGATTTTTTGATGCAACTTATATTGAGTTAAGGCTTGAAACAGGAAGAACTCATCAGATCAGAGTGCATATGTCATATATAGGATACCCGCTGTTAGGTGATACCGTATATGGAAACAATAAATATGGCAGCAATATACAGGGACAGGTGCTTCATGCAAGAAAGCTTTGTTTTACACATCCTGCAACAGGTAAGTATATGGAGTTTGAAGCACCACTTCCACTTTATTTTACAGAATTATTATCAGAACTTCACTACAAAAAAATGTAGACATGTGGAAAGGATTATGTTATTATTTATGTAAAATAAAATATACCTTTTAACTGGTCCAGAGAGTCCGGAAGGGTAAGTAAAATTGTTATATTATCAATACTTCCGGATTTTCGAATATGGAAGTTTTTTAATATTGTCTGGGTGGTATGGAGATGAAAGATAAAGCTGTAGTTATGGATAAGAATGGTATAGAACGTGCTGTTACAAGAATAGCTCATGAGTTAGTTGAGAGAAATAAAGGTGCGCAAAATATTGCATTGATAGGTATACAAAGGAGAGGTGTCCCAATAGCATTAAGAATAGCCGAAAGGATAAAAAAAGCCGAGAACGTAAAAATTCCTGTTGGTATTCTTGACATAACATTTTACAGAGATGATTTGAGTATGCTTTCAGAACATCCTATAATAAATGATACAAGCATAGATTTTTCAATTAATGATAAAAAAATAGTATTGGTCGATGATGTCTTATATACAGGAAGAACTGTAAGGGCAGCCATAGATGCAATTATGGATATGGGAAGGCCAAGTCTTATACAGCTTGTAGTATTGATAGACAGGGGACACAGGGAACTTCCTGTAAAAGCTGACTATGTTGGGAAAAATGTTCCGACTTCAAGGAATGAGATAATAGATGTAAAAATTGAGGAAATTGATAAGAATGAGCTTGTAACAATAAGTGATTTATATTAATGTGTTATATTAATGTTAAATAGCATGCAAGGACGTGAATTTTTATGTTTTTGAAATCAAAGGACCTATTGGGGCTAAAAAACACTTCAGGTGAAGATATTGAAAAAATACTTGATACGGCTTCCACAATGAAGATTATTCTTAAATCAAAGAATAAAAAGGCCCCTCACCTGCAAGGCAAGTCTGTTGTAACACTGTTTTATGAAAATAGTACAAGAACAAAATTATCTTTTGATCTTGCAGCGAAATATCTCAGCGCAACTACTGCAAATATCTCTTCTTCAGGCAGCAGTGTGGAAAAGGGTGAGTCCTTGATAGATACCGGAAAAACAATAAACATGATGGGAACCGACATACTTGTAATAAGGCATCCTATGTCAGGTGCACCGTTACTGCTGTCACAAAATGTGAAATGTCCCGTAATAAATGCCGGTGATGGAATGAATGAGCATCCAACACAGGCTCTTCTTGATATATTTACGATAAAAGAAAATAAAGGACGGATAAAAGACCTGAAGGTTGCAATTATCGGAGATATTTATCACAGCCGTGTTGCAAGAAGCAATATATGGGGTATGCTTAAATTAGGTGCCCAGGTTAGTGTTGCTGGACCTGCTACATTGATACCA
Organism: uncultured Eubacteriales bacterium; assembly: GCA_964486515.1. Classification (GTDB taxonomy): domain Bacteria; phylum Bacillota; class Clostridia; order Acetivibrionales; family CAZANH01; genus CAZANH01. The sequence goes on along the minus strand of CAZANH010000529.1, from coordinate 17,891 downwards.
AGAGATATTGAGAAAACAGGTGTAAAGGTATTCAATACGATACAGGAAGCACTGATTGATTCTGACGTGGTAATGGCACTGCGTTTACAGTTTGAAAGGCAAAACAAAGGTCTGCTGCCGACTATGAGGGAATATTCAAGATTTTTCAGCCTCAACAAAAAACGTTTGAGTCTGGCAAAAGATGATGTGCTTATAATGCATCCAGGGCCTGTAAACAGAGGTGTTGAGATTTCATCAGAGGTAACGGAAGGTAGTGGTTCTGTTATTAATGAGCAGGTAACAAACGGTGTTGCCGTAAGGATGGCTCTGTTATATCTTTTGACAAGGAGAGGAAAAAATGAGAATATTGATTAAAGGTGGAAATGTCATTAGTGTAAAGAATGGAATAAACGGTTTATATGACATCCTTATAGAAGACGGAAAAGTAGCCGATATTTCTGAAGGGATAGATGTATATTCAGAGGATGTAATAGATGCTTCAGGTAAAACAGTAATACCGGGGCTAGTCGATGTGCACTGCCATTTGAGGGATCCCGGGTTTGAATATTCGGAGGATATTGAGACAGGAACCGCAAGTGCAGCGGTTGGTGGATTTACATCAATAGCTTGTATGCCTAATACAAATCCTGTTATTGACAATGAATCTGCTGTAAATTATATAATTAATAAAGCGAAACAGGAAGGATATGTAAATGTATATCCCATTGGCGCCGTAACCAAAGGACAAAAAGGAAAGGAACTTGCAGAGATAGGAGAGTTAAAATTTGCAGGAGCTGTAGCCCTGTCTGACGATGGGAAACCTGTTACAAATTCTTCAATAATGAAGAAAGCATTATTGTACTCGTCAATGTTTGATATAACAATCATATCACACTGTGAAGACCCGGAACTTTCGGATGGTGGAGTTATGAATGAAGGATTTCAGTCTTCAATAATGGGGCTTAAAGGGATACCTTCAGCGAGTGAAACATGTATGGTTTCAAGGGATTTGATACTTGCGGAATATACGAATTCAAAAATACATATTGCTCATGTAAGTACGGAACATGCTGTTGATTTAATAAGGCATGCGAAAAAAAGAGGTGTAAAGGCAACTGCGGAAACATGCCCGCATTATTTTACAATTACAGATGAAGCCTGCAAGGATTATAATACGTTTGCAAAGGTATATCCCCCTCTGCGGACACCAGTTGATGTTGAAGCTGTAAAAGAGGGGTTAAGTGATGGTACAATTGATATAATAGCAACTGACCATGCCCCACATCATATTGACAGCAAAAATGTAGAATTTGACAGGGCAGCATTTGGAATTGCAGGTTTTGAGACGGCACTCCCACTAGCAATTACATATCTTGTTAAACCAGGGATAATAAGTATGGAGGAGCTTGTATGGAAGATGTGCGTAAACCCTTCAAAACTTTTAGGATTGAATAAGGGAACTATGGATATTGGAAAAACGGCGGATATAATAATAATTGATGAAAATGAAGAATATGTTGTTGATTCAAAAAAATTTAAATCTAAAAGTAAGAATACACCTTTTGACGGGTTTAAACTTAACGGAAGAGTATATCATACCATTATAAACGGTAAGGTTGTTGTAAGAGAAAAGGTGCTTTTATAAGGAGAATAAATGTTTATTGACAGGCTGATTGAGGAAATCAGGAATAAAAACAACCCAGGCATTATAGGATTGGATCCAAGAATTGAAGAAATACCTTTGTTTATAAGGGATAAAAATTTCAATGAATACGGAACGAATTTCAAGGGTGTGGCCGCTGCAATACTTGAATTCAACAAAAAGATCATAGACAGCCTGTATGATATTGTTCCCGCTGTAAAACCCCAGGCCGCATTTTATGAAATGTATGGTGTTGAAGGACTGGAGGCATTAAAATCAACAATTGAATATGCAAAATCCAAAGGGCTCATAGTTATAGCGGATGCAAAGAGAAATGATATAGGAAGTACCGCCGCAGCGTACTCAAAAGCATATATAGGTAAAACATTCATAAATAAAAACGTTGAAAAAACTGTTTTTAATGCTGATGCAGTAACTGTAAACCCCTATTTGGGGTATGATGGTGTAAAACCTTTTATTGAGGATTGTAAAAAATACAGGAAGGGGATATTTATACTTGTTAAGACATCAAATGCTTCTTCAGGGGATTTCCAGAATTTAAAAACGGACAGGGGTACTTATATATATGAAGAGGCCGCACTCAAGGTTGATGAATGGGGTGCTGATGTAACAGGAAAATATGGATACAGCAGTATAGGGGCTGTTGTAGGTGCTACATTTCCCCAACAGATAGAAAAAATACGGAGTTTGTTAAAAAAGGCTTTTATTCTTGTTCCAGGCTATGGCAGGCAGGGAGGCACAGCGGAAGATGCAGCAAAAGCATTTTTTAAAGATGGTATGGGAGCTGTTGTGAATTCGTCAAGAAATGTTATTTATGCATGGAAATCGGATATATGGGCAAACAAATATACTGAAAGAAATTTTACGGATGCGGCAAGAGCTGAAGCAATAAGAATGAAAAAAGATATAAACCAGGCTTTGAGGAAGTGAAAATATTGATACCCAGACATTTGAGTGAACCGATTTTAAATATAAAATATATTTCACATTCAATTTTCAGTATAACGGTCAAGTCGGCGTATATAGCAAAAAATGCTGCAGCAGGGCAATTTATCAGTATAAGGTGTACTGATGATTTATATACTCTTTTGAGAAGACCTATAAGTATTTGTTATGTAAATACGGAAAAGGAAACATTTGATATTGTAGTTGAAGTAAGAGGTAAAGGCACAAAAGCATTATGCTCAAAAAGGGCAGGATGTAAGCTGGATTTTCTGGGACCTCTTGGAAAACCTTTTTATATGTCCTCCAGATATGAAAAAATTGCAGTTGTAGGAGGGGGAATTGGCATATTTCCGCTTTTACTCCTGCTGGAGCAAAGCAAAGCGGATATAAGACATGCATTTCTGGGATTTAAGGATAAGGAAAGCATGGTACTTTTAAAGGAATTTGAAAAATTTAGTACTCATCTTGTTATTTCAACAGATGATGGAAGTTATGGAGTAAAAGGGACTATTACGAATGTATTTGACCGTTTTGCGCAAAACGGTAATGTTGATATTATTTATACATGCGGGCCTCTTCCAATGATGAAAAAGGTTGTTGACATTGCAGAAAGGTCAGGTATAAAATGCCAGGTTTCACTCGAACAAAGAATGGGATGTGGAATTGGAGCCTGCCTTGTTTGCGCATGCAAGGTCAGGCGGGGTAATGATTGGCAATATGGCCACGTGTGCAAGGACGGGCCTGTTTTTTGGAGTGATGACGTGATATTGGAGGATGAATAATTGAAAAAACCTGATTTAAGAATAAATATTATGGGAATATCATTTAAGAATCCTGCCATAGCTGCATCAGGCACTTTTGGTTTTGGCCGTGAATTCTCACAGTTTATTGATATAAATAAGCTTGGAGGGATTGCCGTAAAGGGAATTACCCTTCATGAGAAAAAGGGTAATGCTCCGCCCAGAATAGCCGAGACACCTGGTGGCATCCTAAATAGTGTAGGACTGCAGAATCCTGGGGTGGATACGTTTATGAAGGTAGAGATACCATATTTAAGGGAATATGATACTGTTCTGATAGTAAATATAGCAGGAAATACGGTTGATGAATACAAGGAACTCGCAGAAAGATTATCGGATTCCGATATTGATGCAATTGAACTCAATGTATCCTGCCCAAATGTTAAAAAAGGCGGTATGTCATTTGGAACAACGGTTGAAAGTATATATAAGGTGGTCAGGAGTGTTAAAAGTGTTACGAAAAAGCCGGTTATTGCCAAGCTGACACCAAATGTTACCGATATCAGGGAAATTGCAAGAGCTGCTGAAGATGCAGGGGCAGATGCTATTTCACTTATTAATACAATACTTGGAATGGTGATTGACGTAAAAATAAAAAGGCCTGTACTAGCGAATAACTTCGGTGGTTTATCCGGTCCTGCCGTTAAACCTGTTGCAGTCAGAATGGTTTATGAAGTGTCATCTTCTGTAGATATACCTGTCATAGGTATGGGAGGAATTATGTCTGGCCATGATGCGGTTGAATTTATGCTGGCAGGAGCTAGTGCGGTTATGGTTGGAACTGCAAACTTTATCAAACCGGAAGCCTGTATTGATATAATTAATGAAATAGAATGTTTTATGAAAGAAAATAAATATGATAATTTATATGATATAATAGGCAGAGTAGAACTGAACAGGGAGGTAAAATGAAGACAAGGCTTATAATAATAAGGCATGCGGAAGCTTATGGAAATTATATCAGGGAATTTCACGGGTGGACAGATTCAGAATTAACAGACAAAGGGCATACTCAATCAGAAAAACTTGCCGAAAGGATGAAAAGCGAAAATATTGATGTTATATATTCAAGTACATTAAAAAGGACAATGCAGACTGCATCCTATATAGCTGATATTAAAAATCTGGCTGTTATAAGGACGGATAAGCTTAAAGAAATAAACGGCGGTGACTGGGAAGGGGAGTTATGGGACGAACTCCCTGTAAAATGGCCAGAAGAGTTTAAAACATGGGAATACAGCCCACATATCCATAAAATGCCCAATGGCGAAACAATGGAAGAATTTACTATAAGACTTAAAAAAGAAATTGATTATATAATAAGTAATAATAAAGGCAAAGATATTTGCATTGTAACTCATGGTACAGCAATAAGGTCGCTTATGTGTTCTTTTAAAGGGATGGAGTCTGAAGAGATGTTGAATATACCATGGTATGACAATACCGCAGTGACTGTAATATCCTGTGATGAAGGTAAATATCAGATTTTGCTTGAAGGGGATACATCACACCTTGGGAAAAAATACAGTACAATTGAAAATCAGGAGTGGTGGGATGATTATAATAAAAGATTTTCAAAGAAGTAAAAAGGGGGGAGTTAAAATTGGATTATCTGGAGGAAAAGCTTATAAAATGGCTGTTCAGAACCAGATCAATAAAAGTATGTCCTGAAAACAAGCCTTTCTTTTATACATCAGGTGCAATAGGTCCATATTATATAAATACACATTACCTATATGGAAGTGAGAAAAAAGCGGAAGCTCTTTTAAAGGTTATTAACAGAGAAAAAAACAATATGGAAGAATTCCCTGCTTTATTATTGGACCGTATCAAGAAAAATTACAAAAGAACAGTCATGTACAGGAAAATAATTGATGGTATATGTGAATTTTTAAAAGCCAATATAAATATTGATGAGGTAGACTATATTTCAGGCGGTGAAAGACGGGACTGGTTTTTTTCAGCAATTATTGCAGATAAGCTTATCAAACCGCATCTGTTTATATACAAAGATTTAAGTCTGATATCATATGAAAGAGAAAAGACTGTAAGAAAGAGAGTTTTGAAAGGAAAGAAAATACTTCACATTGCTGACTTGATTACAGAGGCATCCAGCTATGAAAGGGCATGGATACCTGCTGTCCGTGACCGTGGAGGAGAAATGAAATGGAGCCTTTCAATTGTGGACAGGCAGCAGGGGGGCAGTAAAATACTTGAAAATGCAAATGTAGAAAGCTATTCTCTTTTAAAGGTGAATGAAAAACTTTTTAAGAAAAGTATGGCAATGGGAGAAATCACATTTGAGCAGTATTGTATGCTGAAAGACTATATTAATAACCCCGAAGAATCAATGCTGTTATTTTTAAAGAATAATCCGGGGTTTCTTGAAAATGCTCTTTCAGGTAATGAAAAAACACGTCGAAGGGCGAAATTATGCATGGAGAAATATAATGAACAAATCGGATAAAAATAAAAAACATTATGTATCAATTAAAGAAATAAAGAAACAGAAAGAATACATGAATGTTATAAGTCAAATAAACAAAGGAAAAGAAAAAAAGTTTAATATTGAAACATTTGGCTGCCAGTTGAATGAAAATGATTCTGAAAAAATTGCCGGAATGTGTATGGAAATGGGATATAAACAGGCAGATAAAAGGGAAGAAGCTGACCTTGTAATTATTAACACATGCTGTATAAGGGAAAATGCCGAAAATAAGGTTTACGGGCATCTGGGTGAATTGAAGAAACAAAAGCTGAAAAATCCAGGGCTTATAATTACTGTTTGTGGCTGTATGATGCAGCAGAAACATGTAGTGGAGAATATAAAAAAATCATTTATGAATGTTGATTTGATTTTTGGAACACATAATATATATAAATTCCCTTATCTGTTATATAAAAAAATCAAAGGTAACAAAAATATTTATGAGGTATCGGAAGATAACGGATACATGGCGGAAGGCCTTCCCATAAAAAGAGTAAAGGGTGTAAAAGCCATGGTTACTGTTATGTACGGATGTAATAATTATTGTACGTATTGTGTTGTTCCTTTTGTAAGGGGTCGTGAGAAGAGCAGAACGCCCCTTGATATTATTCGCGAGGTTGAAACGGCGGTAGAAAACAAATTTGTTGAGATAATACTTCTCGGACAGAATGTAAACTCATACGGAAATGATCTTGATGATAATATAAGTTTTGCCAGGCTTTTAAACATGGTTAATGAAATAAAAGGAGTTGAAAGAATAAGATTTATGACATCACATCCAAAGGATATTTCAACCGAATTAATCAGTTCCATAATGAATTGCAAAAAAGTTTGTGAACATCTGCACCTTCCCATACAATCAGGAAGTACCAGAATTTTAAAGAAAATGAATCGCAAATATACAAAGGAACATTATATGGGATTAATTGAGAAAATTAAAAAAGAAATTCCCGATATATCACTTACAACCGATATAATAGTCGGATTTCCCGGCGAAACAGAAGATGATTTTGAAGAAACACTTGATGTTATCCGGAAAGTAAGGTATGATTCTGCCTATACATTTTTATTTTCAAAGAGGGCAGGAACACCTGCGGCAAAATTTTTCGGACAAATTCCTGAGGAAGTAAAGAAGAAAAGATTTAAAAAACTGATTGACGAACAAAATAAAATAAGCAGAGAAATAAATGAAAATCTTTTAGATAAAGTTTTTATGGTACTGGTGGAAGGAAAAAGCAAAAAAAATCCAGATGCCTTTACAGGAAGGACAAGAACAAATAAAATAGTGAATTTTAAATCTGAAAGAGAATTGACAGGAAAGTTTGTTGAGGTTAAAATAAACAGAGCTTTAACTTGGTCTCTGGAAGGAGAATTTATAGAATAAAGTTGTTGTAAATATTAATAATATTAGGGAGGAAAACAAGTATATGAGTAATATAGAAAATCTTTGCATTAACACTATAAGGATATTGTCGGCAGAAGGGATTCAAAAGGCAAACTCAGGCCATCCCGGGCTTCCAATGGGAACAGCTCCGCTTGCGTATGAGCTCTGGGCAAAGCATATGAGGCATAATCCTTTAAATCCCGGCTGGGTAGACCGTGACAGGTTTATTCTATCGGCAGGGCATGGTTCAATGCTGGTTTATTCACTTTTGCACCTGTTTGGTTACGGACTTCCCATAGAGGAATTAAAGAAGTTCCGCCAGTTGGGAAGCAAAACTCCTGGACATCCCGAATATGGAAATACGGTTGGAGTTGAAACAACGACAGGGCCACTCGGACAGGGATTTGCAAATGGAGTTGGAATGGCAATAGCAGAAACATATCTCGCAGCAAAATTTAACAGGCCCCGTATGAATATTGTCGATCATTATACATACGTGCTGTCGGGTGACGGCTGCATGATGGAGGGAATAACATCAGAAGCAGCGTCTTTTGCCGGCATGCTTAAGCTTGGAAAACTTATCGTATTTTATGATTCAAACAATATAACAATAGAGGGTAGTACAAATATTGCCTTCAAGGAAGATGTTGCAAAAAGGTTTAAGGCATATGGCTGGCATATACAGAAGGTTAAGGATGGGAACAATACAAATTCCATAGGGAATGCAATAAAAAAGGCAAAGAGTGTTAATGATAAACCCTCATTGATTATTGTAACCACACAGATAGGATATGGCTGCCCTTCAAAACAGGGAAAAGCTTCGGTACATGGAGAACCACTTGGCGAAGAAGCTTTGGAAGAAACAAAGAAAAACCTTGGATGGAAATACAGTGAACCTTTTACAGTTCCTGAAAAAGTAAAGGAACACATGAAAACAATAATATCCGGTCTCAGTAATTATGAAGACGTATGGAATGGCAGCTGGGAAAATTACAGGACTAAATATCCCGAGCTGGCAAAAGAATGGGAAAAATGGCAAATTGGCGAAATGGAAAAAAGTATTATAAATAAAGCGGATTATTGGGAAAATGATAATAAACCTTTAGCGACAAGAGCAACCTCAGGAGCTGTAATTAATATGCTTTCGAGTATTATTCCAAATCTTATCGGAGGTTCTGCAGATCTTGCACCGTCAAACAAGACAATTATGAAAAATACAGGTGATTTTACAAGTGAAAACCGTTCAGGCGGCAATCTTCATTTCGGTGTGCGTGAGCATTCAATGGCTGCAGCAGCTAATGGAATCGCTTTGCATGGAGGACTTATACCATATGTGGGTACATTCTTTGTATTTTCGGATTATATGAAGGGTGCAATGAGGCTGTCAGCACTTATGGGACTAAGAGTCATATATGTGCTTACACATGACAGCATAGGAGTCGGTGAAGACGGGCCTACTCATGAACCGGTTGAACATCTTGCAGCATTGAGGAGTATACCGAATTTTACCGTATTTCGCCCTGCTGACTACAGGGAAACAGCGGCGGGATGGTATGCCGCAATCTCTAACAAGAACGGGCCTACTGCACTGGCACTCACAAGGCAGAAAATACCTCAGATACCGGGTACGGGTGATATGGCATTAAAGGGAGGCTATATACTGCTGGATTCGAAAAAGGATTTGCCGGAAATTATTCTTATTGCTTCAGGTTCTGAAGTTCATATTGCATATGAAGCAGGAAAGATTCTTAAGGATAAAAATATTGATGCAAGGGTTGTAAGCATGCCTTCAATGGAATTGTTTGAGAAACAGTCTGATGAATACAGGGAAAAAGTGCTACCATTAAAAGTAAGAAAAAGGCTTGCTGTTGAAGCCGGAACCTCATTTGGCTGGCATAAGATAACCGGGCTTGATGGCGACATTATATCAATAGATACTTTTGGCAAATCAGCTCCTGGGAAAATACTATTCCAGGAATTTGGCTTTACAGTGGAAAATGTTGTAGACAGAGCATTAAAAATTATGGGGGAAAAATAATACAAAAACAAGAGGTAATGAATATTGGGTATTACACCTATGATGCAGCAGTATCTTGATATAAAGGGAAAATATAATGACTGTATACTGTTCTTCCGGCTTGGGGATTTTTACGAAATGTTTTTTGAAGATGCAAAAACGGCATCAAAAGAGCTTGAGATTACTCTTACTGGAAGAAATTGCGGGCTTTCTGAAAGGGCACCCATGTGCGGGGTACCCTTTCATTCTGTGGACACTTATATTTACAGGCTTATTGAAAAAGGTTACAAAGTAGCAATCTGCGAACAGGTTGAAGATCCATCGGCAGCTGATGGTATAGTTGATAGGGAAGTCACCAGAATAGTAACCCCGGGCACATTGACTGATGGTAATCTTATAGATGAAAAGAAAAATAATTACCTTGTATCAATATATAAAAACAGTTATCTGTTTGGATTGGCATCAGTAGACATAACAACGGGGGAATTATTCTGTACAAATATTAACTGGGGAAGTACAAAAATAAAACTGATGGACGAAATGGCCAAATATTCTCCAAGAGAAATAATAGCTAACAGTGAATTTACTGATGATATAAAAACTATTCAGGATATAAAAAAAAGATACAATACATACATATCTACTGTAGATGATGAGTGGTACGAATACGAAAAAGCATCTGATATAATAAATAGCAAGTTCAATGAATGTGAGCTGTTTGAGGAAGAAAACAATCCCGCTGTAAATGCATGCGGGGCTTTGCTGAAATATCTGGAGGAAACACAAAAGCAAAAACTTGAACATATTGAAGAGATAATATCATACAGAATAGAACAGTATATGTCTATTGATGCGTCAACAAGAAGAAATCTTGAACTTACTGAAACATTAAGAGAAAAAAGTAAAAAAGGGACCTTACTCTGGGTTATTGACAAAACTGTTACATCAATGGGGGGCAGGCATTTAAGAAAATGGGTGGAACAACCACTTATAAACGTATATGACATCAGGCAAAGGCTTAATTCGGTAGAAGAGTTGTTGGACAGGTTTATGGTAAGAACGGAAATAAGAGAGCTGTTAAAAAGGGTTTATGACATGGAAAGGCTGATGAGCCGTATAATATTGGGAAGCACAAATGGAAGGGAACTTGTCTCTTTGAAATATTCAATAGGGCAGGTTCCGTATATTAAAAAATTACTTGGAGAATGCAGTTGTGAATTAAATAAGAGGATTTACGGCGGGCTCGATACTCTTGATGATATATATAATCTGATAGATAAAGGGATTGTAGATGAACCGCCTGTTTCAATAAAAGAAGGGGGGCTTATAAAGGCTGGTTACAATAAAGACGTAGACAAGCTTAGAAAAGCCTCAACAGAAGGCAAGACCTGGATAGCTTCAATCGAAAGCAGAGAAAGGGAAAAAACAGGGATTAAGAACTTAAAAGTAGGTTTCAACAAGGTTTTTGGTTATTACATTGAAGTTACAAAATCCAACTATTCACTTGTACCGGATACATATACAAGAAAACAGACACTTGTAAATTGTGAAAGATTTATAACGGAAGAACTTAAGGAAATTGAAAATACAATACTAACCGCTGAAGAAAAGGTTATTGAACTTGAATATGAATTGTTTAACGATATAAGAAAAAAAATAGTAAATGAGGTAGGGAGAATAAAAAAAACGGCTGCATTTATCGCACAGATTGATGTGCTGTGTGCACTTTCGGAAACAGCGGAGCGTGAAAATTATTGCAAGCCTGAAATAGGGCAGTCCGGTGAAATAAAAATTAACGAAGGAAGGCATCCCGTAGTTGAAAAAATGCTCAATGACTTTCCTTTTGTGCCAAATGATACAATGATTGATACGGAGGAAAACAGGATATTGATAATAACAGGGCCTAATATGGCAGGCAAGTCCACTTATATGAGACAGGTTGCGTTAATAGTACTAATGGCTCAGTTAGGGAGTTTTGTACCTGCAAAAAAAGCATGTATCGGAATAACTGATAGAATATTTACGAGAGTGGGGGCATCGGATGACCTTTCATCAGGCCAGAGCACTTTCATGGTTGAAATGTCAGAGGTTGCCAATATTCTTAATAATGCTACATCGAAAAGCCTGCTTATACTTGATGAAATAGGCAGAGGTACAAGTACTTACGATGGCCTTAGTATTGCATGGTCAGTGATTGAGTTCATAAGTGATAGGGAAAGAATGGGATGCCGGACGCTGTTTGCTACACATTATCATGAACTTACGGAACTTGAAGGAAAAACAGGCGGTATTAAAAATTATTGTATTTCAGTAAGGAAAAAGGGCGATGATATAATCTTTTTAAGGAAGATTATAAGGGGAGGGGCAGATGAAAGTTATGGAATACAGGTAGCAAATCTTGCCGGGCTTCCTGAGAAGGTTATAAAAAGAGCAAAAGAGCTTTTAAAGGAACTCGAGGATGCAAACATAAGTAAAAATGAAAAAAGCTTAATGAAAAGGCAAAAACCTCTGGAGGGGCAATTGAACATATTTGATATTAATAAAATATCTCAGGAGAAAGAGGATGTTATAAAGAAACTAAAGGGCATTAATATAACAAAAATAACTCCTATGGATGCTCTTAATATACTCTATAATTTAAAACAGGAGGTAACCGGAAAGTCTTGAGTAAAATTATAATTCTTGATGAGAATACATGCAATAAAATAGCCGCAGGGGAAGTTGTCGAAAATCCAGCTTCAATTGTAAAGGAACTTGTTGAGAACTCCATAGATGCAGGGGCGTCAAATATAACCGTTGAAATTGAAAATGGCGGTATTTCAATGATAAAAGTATCCGACAACGGGTTCGGTATTGAAGAAAATGATGTTGAAATGGCTTTTGAAAGCCATGCAACAAGCAAGATAAGAAATTCCGAAGACCTGAAATTAATAAAAACACTTGGTTTCAGAGGTGAAGCACTGTCAAGTATTGCTTCGGTGTCAAACATAAAATTGAAAACAAAGACAGAATATGAGGAACACGGTACATATATGGAAATAAATGCGGGTAAAACAGTAACAGTAGAGCATACAGGGTGTCCAAAGGGTACGGTTATTTCAGTGGAAAAATTGTTTTATAATACACCTGCAAGATTTAAATTTTTAAAGAAGGATAGTACGGAGGCAGGCTATGTATCAGACATATTGCATAATATTGCAATAGGAAATGAAAATATAGGTATCACTTTAAAAAGTAATGGTAATATGGTATTTCACACCCCAGGTAATAAGGATTTGTTAAGTACAATTTTCAGTATATATGGGAAAAACGTAACAGAAGAAATCAATGAAATAAATTATGGCGATGAGGCTTTCGAAATAACAGGTTATGCAGGAAGGCCAGGATTATCTAGAGGAAACAGAAAACAGCAGAGTTTCTTCATTAATGGAAGATATATAAAAAATAAAACAATAATTTCAGCAGTAGATGAGGCATATAAATCATATTTAATGAAGCATAGATATGCTTTTATAGTATTAAAGATTAAAGTAAACCCAATTCTGGTAGATGTTAACGTCCATCCTTCTAAACTTGAAGCAAGATTTTCCAATGAGCGTGATTTATTTAGAAGTATTTATCATGCAGTCAACAATTCTCTAAAAGAAAATATGAGTAATAGAGAATATGAAAAAAAAGAAGATGAGGCAATAGGTATTGAAAATAATTTTAAAAAAGAAGCAATTAAAAATAATTACGAAATTGAATACAAACAGCAGGACTTTTTTAATATTGATGCTGAAGATAAACAGGCAGTCCGCGAAAATGACAAAAGCACTGGAAAGAACAAGCTCAGAATAATTGATTCAAAAATAATAGGCCAACTTTTTCTGACATATATATTGCTTGAATGTTCCGGTAATTTTATAATGATTGATCAGCATGCCGCTCATGAAAGAATTATGTATGAAAAACTAAAAAAGATGTTTAACGAAAAAAAGATAGTTTCACAGGAATTAATTTCCCCTGTGGTAATACAATTAATAAATTCTGAAATTGAATTAATAAAACAAAATCAGAATATTTTCAGTGAACTGGGTTTTAAAACGGAATTGTTTGGGAATAATTCAGTAATAGTTCGAGCAATACCATATTCAGGAAATGCGGAAGATATAGAACAAGTATTTAAAGATGTACTTGATAAAATCAGTAAAATTAATAATACGGATTCAAAAATAGATTATAATGATATATTGTATGGAATGGCTTGCAAAAGTGCGATAAAAGCTAACAGAAAACTAAACGAAAAGGAAATAAGGGCATTAATTGAAGATCTTTATGAAATAGGCGAGCCATATACCTGCCCTCATGGAAGACCTGCTGTTATAATAATGACTGCATATGAACTGGAAAAATTATTCAAAAGGAAGATATAAATTGAGTAATGTAATCGTTATTACAGGCCCTACGGCGACAGGTAAGACAAAAACTGCCGTAGAACTTGCAAACAGGATAAATGGAGAAATAATATCAGCTGACTCAATGCAGGTTTATAAATATATGGATATTGGTACGGCAAAACCGGATAAATTTGAAATGGAAGGGATAAGACATTACTTAATTGATGAAGTGTATCCGAACGAGGAATTCAGTGTTGTTAAATTTAAAACCCTGGCCGTTAGTTGTATTGAAAATATTATTAAAAAAAATAAGATTCCCATAGTTGCTGGAGGTACAGGGCTGTATATAAATTCATTAATATATAATATTGAGTTTTCAGATGCTGCAGGTAACTGGAAATTACGGGAAAAACTTAAACTTGTGGCAGAAAAAAAAGGTACGGGTTATCTTCATAAAATACTTGAAAAGATTGACCCTCAAGCAGCAAAAGACATACATGAAAATGATATAAAAAGGGTAATTCGTGCAATAGAGGTATACATTCATACAAAGAAACCCCTGTCATATCATAAGGTTAAATCAAGAAATATTCCATCAAAGTATGGATTTAAAATTTTTGGTTTGACGATGAAAAGGGAAAGGCTTTATGAACAAATAAACAAAAGGGTTGATATAATGGTTAAAAAAGGCCTTGTTGATGAAGTGAAAAAACTTAAATCAATGGGATATGATAAAGAGACTGTTGCTATGCAGGCACTTGGATATAAGGAAATACTTTATTATTTAAGAGGCGAAACTACATTTGAAGAAACAATAGAATTATTAAAAAGAAACACAAGAAGATTTGCAAAACGCCAAATGACATGGTTCAGGAGGATTAAAAACATAACCTGGTTTAATAGTGATGAGTATGAAACAGATATGATAGTAAAAAATATGATTGCAATGCTTGGAATAATCTAGTAAAATATTAATATATCATTGTGGTCGCATGATACGGTATGGTATAATTAATTATATATAAGCTGTGAAACAGCGCGCAAAAAGCGTAAAGTTTCCTCTTAAGATATAAAATATAATATGGAGGATTAATAAAATGACTAGAAGTAATATTAATTTACAGGATGTATTTTTAAATCAGGTAAGAAAAGAGCGAATAGCAGTTACTATTTACCTTACAAATGGGTTCCAGTTAAAAGGGTTTGTAAAAGGTTTTGATAATTTTACCGTAGTACTTGATACGGAGGGAAAACAACAGCTTGTATACAAACATGCAATATCAACCATAAGTCCCATGAAAATAGTAAACCTTATTTTCAATAATACTGAAAATAATATTAATAGTGAAAACAACATTGAAAACAGGTAATAATTATAATTATTCATAACAAATATCTATCAACTCTGTTGAAGAAATTCTTTTTTGGAATGGCTTCATCAGAGTTGATAGAATGCTTATTGAAAGGTCGAGTAGATACACCCCTTACGGGGTGTATCTACTCGACCTATTGAAACTATAGTTTCCTGAATACTCCTATTACCTTGCCAATAATTGACATATCATCATTCACAATAATTGGTTCCATGTGCTGGTTTTCCGGCTGAAGTCTTATATAGCCTTTTTCCTTATAAAATGTTTTAACTGTGGCCTCGTCACCTATGAGAGCTACAACAATATCACCGTTTACTGCTGTTGACTGCTGTCTTACGAGTATAAGGTCATTATTCAGTATACCTGCCTCAATCATGCTTTCGCCTTTTACTTTAAGCATAAATGCATCAGCGTTATTTACAACATCAACCGGCATGGGAAATGTATCCTCAATATTTTCTACGGCAAGTATCGGCTGGCCTGCCGTTACTTTTCCCACAACAGGTATGTTGACCATTTCCTTGGCACTGTAATGAGAACCAATAATATTTTTATCATAATTTACAGCTTCATTTTTTATGATTTTCAGAGCTCTGGGTTTAGCAGGGTCTTTTTTAAGAAACCCATGCCTTTCCAATCTACGTAAATATGTATGTACTGTCGATGTGGATTTAAATCCTACACCTTTGCATATCTCTCTGACAGAAGGAGGATACCCCTTTTCATTTACGTGCCTAATGATAAAATCCAATATCTGTTGTTCTTTTTCTTTTACGTTATGTTCCATAAAAAAACACTCCTTTTTTAATTTTTATTTATATAATCTATTACCTGGCATTATACCATTTGAAATAATAAATGTCAAACAAACGTTCTAAAATTTTTGAAAAAATTTTCATCTCATCTGTCTATTCAGGCCACTTATATACCAATTGAAGAAATACCTTTCTGAAATGTTACTGTTCATAGTCTTTCCATTCTTTAAATATTCTCGCTTGAGTGTGAATAGTTACAAAACATTATAGTTATGCTAAAATAAGAATGTAATTTACTTGGAGAAAAATAACTGGAAGGCAGGGATGTATTTCATTGAAAAAGATTATTTTGATAAGATATGGGGAAGTACTATTAAAAGGGCTTAACAGGCCATTTTTTGAAAGAAAACTGGTGAAGAATATAAAATTTGCATTAAAGGGTTTTAATAAGACAAGAATAGAAAAAATGCGAGGAAGGATTTTTGTAAAACCGGTAAATACGGACTTTGATTTTGATGGAGCTGTTAAGGAATTATGCAAGGTTTTTGGGATTGTCTCCGTAAGCCCGGTTTTTAAAATACAATCTGACTTTAATGACATTAAAGACAATGTTGTAACAATGATTTCAGATATTTTAAAAAATAAGAATCACAAAACGTTCAAGGTAGAAACTAAAAGAGGAGACAAGAATTTCCCTCTGAACTCACAGGAAATTAATGCGGAACTGGGCGAGCATATACTTAATTCCTTTCCACAGCTTTCAGTCGATATACATAATCCATCATTGATGATATATGTAGAAGTCAGAGAGAATACGTATATTTATTCCGAGGTAATAAAGGCTTATGGTGGATTGCCGGTGGGAACAAACGGTAAATCCCTCCTTTTAATTTCAGGAGGTATTGACAGTCCGGTAGCAGGATGGATGATGTTGAAAAGGGGTGTTGAAATTTCCGCTGTGCATTTTTACAGTTACCCTTACACTGATGAACGTTCAAAGGACAAGGTATTGAAACTTGTAAAAATTCTGGCGGAATATGGAGGAAGAATAAAGCTTTATATAGTACCATTTACTGAAATCCAAATTAATATCAGAGATAATTGCCCCGATGATGAGAGAATAATAATAATGAGGCGCTGTATGATGAAGATATCGGAAATAATTGCAAAAAAGGATGACGCATATGCATTGATAACCGGGGAAAGTATGGGACAGGTTGCAAGTCAGACAATACAAAGCCTTGCGGTAACCAATGAATCTGTTGGTATACCTGTATTCAGGCCGTTGATTGGATTTGACAAGAATGAGGTAATTGAAATAGCAAGAAAAATAAATACATTTGAAACATCAATATTGCCATATGAGGATTGCTGTACGGCATTTGTTCCAAAACATCCTGAAACAAAACCGGTACTTTCGGATATCCTAATGTCTGAAAACAAGCTGGATATTGATGGGCTTATAAAAAATGCAGTTGACAATACGGAGTTGATTAATGTTAATAAATAAGAAGGTGTGTAAATGTTTTTTGGTATATATCGTATAAATAAAATATTTGTTTTTACATTAGTCACAGCAGTTTTTTTACTGATTGCTGCGTTAATTGTTACTTCAATTTTAAATAACAACGACACCATATTTAAAGGAGTATATATAGATGGATATGATGTATCAGGAATGACCGAGGATGAAGCATATGAAGAAATTAGGAAGGCTCTGGATTTGAAGTTTAGTAATGTTATAATAAATTTAAAATATGATGATTATATTTATAAATTGCCTTTAAAACAATCAGGATGTGTTTTCCTAATAAATGAAGCAGTAAGAAAAGCATTCCTTACAGGCCGTGAAGGAAATATTTTAAAAAAGTTTAAGGAGGTATCAATTTCAATATTAAGAGGAACCAATATTACTCCTGGTGTGATGTGTAACAGGGAAATTATAGGGGAGAGGCTTTTAAAGATAAAGGAACAAATAGACAGGCCGTGTAAAAATGCTGGTGTAACAATAAAAAATAATAATGTAATCTTTATTGAGGAAGAAAAAGGATATAATCTTGATATTGAAAAAAATATTGATATGATAACACAGAATCTTTTGCAGAAAA
>CAZANH010000528.1:0-2528 GCA_964486515.1 uncultured Eubacteriales bacterium | reverse complement strand
TTTAAAAAGCAATAATATATGTACTATAATATTACTTCTCGCATGAATATTGATAGGGCATCCCCCATATTTTCATAATTCTCTCCGGATATATTACCGGGTATGGAATGATCTCGATTGAAAACTGGAACGAATGTCGCCACTTTTATAAATCAGCAGTAGAGTTTGAGGGCGTATAATACTTTCAAGCAAAGTAACAAAAATTGCCCCTGTAACGTCTTCCAGATGGGAAAACGCATGGAAGCTGTTCACAGGTACAATGATAAAGGCTTTTCATTTACTGACTGCACCAGCTTTGCTATTTTGAATAAATCTTCTTTCATCCCATGGGTGGATATGCTACGATCTGACCTTACCAAAAGCGATACCAGTGCTATGATAAAAATCACAACACTACTCTTCTCACTATTTCAGCTACCAGCTTGAACTTTTCTATTGAAACTCCTGGAGGACAGCTGTCACTGTTTGCAAGTACAAATCGTCTGTTTTCCATCTTTTTAATCAGCTTTAATACATACTCTTCCAATTCATCTAGTGTACTATTCAGAAATACAGTTGGTTCTATTCCTCCAATAAGGGCTATATGTTCAGGTAGGATTTCATCTGCCTCCCAAAGCTCTATATTTCCTGTTGGCGGAGGTGATATTGATTCAATTACATCAATTTCGTTCTTTGCCATAAGAGAAATTAATGCCCTCAAATGACCGCAGGCATGATGTATAAGAAGCTTTTCCGCTCCATGTACTATCTTTCCCCAGGCATTTATCTCAGGTGCAGCATACTTTTCAAAAAGTGCAGGACTAATATTCGTTGTTGAACTGTCTTCCCAAAAAATAAAGGCCTCTGCCGGAGATTGTATTGAAATTTCCACTGTAGCCAAAGATTTTTTTTGCATGGCATTCAATGCCTCTTCCACCACTTCCGGATAATCCATTAGAGCATAAACAAGTTCCTCTGTCCCAACCCAGGTTTCTATTAGTGATTGAAAACCGGTTTTCCATTCCGTTCCGATGAGCGGAACATACAACCCCCTCTGGCCAAGTCTATCGTAATCCGCTAGAAATGTTTCTTTGTCCGGTATAATAATTGCATCCTCATTCAAATAAGTAAGTATCTTAAAATCTTCACGTGTTTTCACAGGATGCTCGACCAAAAACCATGTATTGCCAGCGGTTGAAAAAACAGATCTGGTGTGCAAATTGCCTACTGGAGTCTCATAAACAATGAACTTTTCTTCACCCTTTACATCTTCTCTTATATTGCAGTGTTTATATTTCCTGGAAAACAATTGGTGAAATCCTCTATAAATCGGATCAGCTCCTATTTCGTTCAAAAAGTACTCTTGACCCTTTTGTTGAATTTCCTGTGGCTGAGCCTCCCAAAAATATGCAAGGAATGGCGACCACGGTAATCTGTCTGTCTTTTTTCCTGTTATTGCAAATAAAATTCTTTCTTTTGGTGTCATATTCTTTTACCTCCACGCATGCTGCACAAATTTTAACTCCTCTTACATTCTTTATCCCATTCAATCCCAACACCATAGCCTTCCTTTACAAGGACAACGCTTAATTCTTTTTCAGAAACCATCCCGGAATATGTCCCTTCACGCTGATACATTTCAAGTTTCCCGCCCTTATCATTCCATGCAATCTTAACCCATGCATAATCACCTTTTTCATAGTTATATCCATCGCCTGCGTCCTCATATATTTTAAAGCAGCAGTTATCACCCTGGTATATCCTGATTTCACAGGGTACATGCGATAATTCCCCTGAATGCTGAATCGGGAAGCTCATTGGCACAATTGAACCTGATTTTACATAAAGGGGCATAATATCCAATGCTGCATCGGCTACAATTGTTTGCCCTCCTTCATATTTTCTTCCTGTCCAGAAATCATACCAGCTGCATCCCGAAGGAAGATACACGTTGCGGCTCTTTTCAATTCCTTCAAGCTTTGTGGATCTCTGCCCGAAATACATAGGTTTGGTAACAGGGCAAACCATGATGGCAGGCCCGAACATGTATTGATCAGATATATTCAAGACTTTAGGATCATACCTGAAATCAAAGCTCAAACTCCGCATCATTGTGTAGTCTTTATGATATACCATTCCCGCAACAGAATAAATATACGGCAATAGTCTATATCTTAATTTATTAAATTTTACCAGTGTATCATAAAATACATCCCCTTTTCCCCCAAAGCACCATACTTCTCTTGAAATATCAGTACCATGCGAACGGAAAACAGGCAGAAATGTTCCGAATTGGAACCATCTCACATAAAGCTCCCTGTAGCCGGCATCCTCTACTCCTGAAGTGTAATCGCCTGCATGCCACCAGCATTCATCTCTTCGGTCTTTTACAAAAAACCCACCAATATCCAATGTCCAGTTTGAATGGCCTGTCATGCAGAAATTAAGCCCGTCTGCAATATGTCTTTTGAGAACCTCCCAATTGGCAACAATATCTCCTGACCATACAATTGTCCCATACCGCTGCTGTCCTGGATAACAGGCACGTG
>CAZANH010000527.1:0-3295 GCA_964486515.1 uncultured Eubacteriales bacterium | reverse complement strand
ATTGAAGAAACCTGTTCAGCCACCCACCGTAAAACCTCGCCCTTTGTTCGGAGATTCCTTTTGTCTGCTGAAAAAAGGCATTAAGATTTTCTTTATTTGAATTCATACGGTACAATCTGAATTTCTACCGTATCATGAGGCATAATCAATACCACCTGTTTTTCTTGACATTCCAATAAAATAAGGTGTAGCGTTTAAAAATAAAAGAAGAACTCCACAATTCATATCGTAATATATAATCTTTGTTATACACTAATTCGGAGGTGTTTATGATCGACAATACAAGAGCTTGCATAGCTTTCATAGCTGTGGGTTTAATCTCGGGCAAAAAAGCCTCCTCTGTGTATGATTATACCCAATCAAAGCATATCAGTATTAGCGGAAATGTAGATGTGAACACTGTGAATATCTATGATTACGATAGGGGATGTCACGTGTCTGGGAATCCGGGCAATCTTTATGACTATGGAAACAGCGCACATATACAGCTAAGAATCAATGGAAATCAATTTTCTGGGTATGATTATCATAGCAGCAGTCATTTCACAGGCACAGTTAGTGGTAGCTCAGTCACCATTTATGATCACGAAACATCATCACATCATAATTTTAGCGTGTAGGTATGCTATGACGAAATTCAAAGAATTTTTGGAACAAGAAAGAACTGCAAATAAAGTTGTAGTGAAATTTAAGAATTCACCAACAAAGTTGGCCCCAAAATCCCCATTTGAATCCTTACAATTTATCGAAGAGGGCAAAACCAAGAACTGGGGGAAAGGATACTCGTACAGGATAGATCGTCGTCCAGCTAATATGGGCGGTGACCAAATTCACATCTTCAACAGGCAAAACCAAGCCTGGGCATACCGTGATAATGGGATGAAAAGTGAACCGCATAAATACACATCAAAGGCCACAAATATTGTGAAAGATATTGTTTCCGATATTTTTAAGATTACCCCATCAAACATCGAAGAAACTTTGATTATTCAAGCGACAGAAGAAGCAATTATTATTGAAGTAAAATTTGTATAACCACGGCATTAAGGGCGACGGCAAAAAGCCGCCGCGTTTTATGCCGAACGTTATGTCCATGCAAACGAGATGAACTGATGAATGAAATTCTAAAGCAATTCCCCTTCCTTCAAGCCTGTTTTAAGAAATATCTTTCTTGGCTTGACAAGCAAGATCGTAATATAATTGAAGATAGCGATCTCCTAATTGCTCTAAAAAACGAAGAAGTAAAACGTCTAAAACGTTTGGAGACGTGTCTGCTCGATGCAAAAAGGATTCTTTCGATAAGTGAGACTGATTTTTGCAATAAATTTGGTTTTAAGAACGATCTATTATCTCCAGACCCTGAGAAGATTCATGACATTCTTGCAGAACCGTTAATCGTTATCGACCTTGATAAATATGGCTTTTCTAAGATTGAAAAACTTTCTGATTTCATCAGGAATGATGGGGTAAAATTAAAGGCTGCAGACTTTACAGCTGTTTTGTCAGGCCGAAAATATGCAATTGAATTGAAAACAATACGCGTTGAGAACAATCCTAAGCCGACACCCGGAGTTCCGACTGGAAATTCACTGATACCAAGTTGGTGGCGTAACATGTTCAGAAATAATGTTGTTACAAAAATTGAAGATAAAGATAAGCGCGTGTTGAAGCAACTGACGACAACAAAGAATATACTTAATTGCGATGCTACAATGTTGGTACTTTATACCAGGCGGTTAGGGCCATCAACTTTAATGCAAAACAGTGATTTTGTAAAAGAAGTACATGCGATTAGCGGTGATTATCCTGAAATCAATGCTTTCATGATTAAGGATTATTTTGGGGGTGTGAATTTTTACCCTGAACTTAAGAGTATGACATAACCTGGGCATTCAGTGGATCGCATGGACCATGCGCCCACTGATCCCCGTCGTTATTATACTTTTAAAGGCCTCGGCTAAGAAAGAGGGGTAACAAATGACGAAATATGATGTGTATCGGTATCCAGTAAGAGGCTATGCAGCCATAAAAAGAGGTTTTTCATGGCCGGGATTCTTCTTCGGCATCTTTTGGGCATTGGCTAAAAGACTTTGGAAGGTGGTTGGCTTGCTTGTTTTAACAATTTTTGTGTCAGCGATATTTTTTCAGTTACTCACTAAATTTGGCCACAGCATCGACCATTTTCTTCTATCGAATTTAATCATCTCCTTGGTTCTCTTGGTAGTCTTATCGCACCAATAATCATATTGATTATTACTGGTTTTAAAGGAAATAAATGGGCCATGCCTGACCTAATAAACCGCGGTTACCATCTTCTGAGAACAGTTGGATCAACTTCGCCAGATGCATCAATTGCTATCGTTGCTCAAGGTGATGAATAGAATTTGCATAACCAAGCCAATGCAGCCGAGTCGTAAACTCGCGGATGATTTGCAACATTAAACCTGAAGGGAAAATATAATGTTTTGGTGGCACACCTTGATAGTAGCCCTAGCAACTTTGATAGTAACAAAGGGGATAGACTTTTTTATATCTTGGCTTACTGAAAAAAGAGAATTTAATAGATTTAGGCGTGAGAAAACAACTGAGGAAATTGAGACCTTAAAGAATGAAATAGGAAAACTTTTCGAATTAGCCGCCAATTGGAAGTCCTACGAGGAAAAACAGAGATCTTACTTAACAAATTTCGAAAACAATCATGAATTAGTTGGGAAATTTAATAAATATCCTTCAATTGCACAGGCTGCCCGAGATACAGTGCACTGGTGCAGAATAGTTGCTTCATGCGAAATGAGACAAACCAGTGACTTAATCAAAAATAAAAAAGAAATGGAAGAAAAGTTCAAAAACTTCTTAACAATCTGTGATGATTATTTAAACAAGATGGTTTAACCACGGCATTGAGTAGGAAGCACAAAAAACCGTGCGCCTCTAATCCCGACCGTTGGGCTACTTCAAGGTGAGTGTTTTTTTGAAGTATTGTATAACACAATACAGAGAGGTAAAAATGATAAATAAGAAGACACCATTTTATTTTTTAATAGCATCATTTGCTCTTATATCCTTTATCGTTTCACCAATCATAACAATAGCAGAAGAAAAGAATATGGAACCTGCCAAATTATAATGAGTTAGTGGATTATGATTGGTCAAATACCCGATAAACTAAAAAAAGAGAATAAGTATGTCAAATAATTTCAATCAAATCTCATCCTTTATTTGGAATGTCTGTGACGATATTCTCCGAGGGTTATTTAAACAGCACGAATACGGAGATGTCATTCTCCCATTTACT
>CAZANH010000526.1:0-3218 GCA_964486515.1 uncultured Eubacteriales bacterium | reverse complement strand
TGGAACAACTAAAACGTTGCATATTTCCCGAAAATTTTCTTATATTTATTTTCTATAATAATGCAACGTTTTTGAAACTTCAGATATCTATAATAGCGAAGGGGAAAAATTTACTCCCATGATAAAACGAAGGGAGGCGGACATGCTATGGTACATATAAGGTCACCAGATAAAAAAGCTATATATTGGCCTATGCAATAGACACCTTTAAAGTATAGTCAGTTGGCTAATATTTGAGAGACTAGACAATCATTCTAAAAAAGCCTTGTGTTTTTTGTAATTCAATAATACTATTTTGTTTAAGGAGGCAGAATTTTATGGTAAAAAGAATTATTTCTATGGGTGTAATTACATTGATAATTATATCTTCTTTTAGTTTAGTTATGGCGAAGGAAAGTGATGGTAATCCGTCAAAAGACTTACTTCTAATTATGGAAAATCAGACAGAATACGATCCATATTTTATTAAGCAGAGCCCTGATTTGGAGATTGATATAGTTGAATTTGACAGTATAAAAGAATTCAATACAAATGATTTCTATGAAATAGCAGCGCCAATAAGTAAGATTGATAAGTTAAAATCGATACTACGTAATGCATATGCCGATGGTCAAAAAGTATATTTATATGGTGAATTAACAATAGACCAGTACAATAAAATAGTGAAACTTGACAAATATGGAGTAGATGTTTCGATTGAAGTTTACGATGCAGAAACCGGGTTCAAAGAAAAGAAAGAAGCTTTCATGACTTTCAGTAATGAATATATTAATAATGAGATACATAATGTTATTGCATTATGTAAGAATAATTCCAATGGCATGATAGCAAGCATACCAAAAAATGATAAGGGTTTGTATGATGAAAGTTTATTATTGAAAGCAGTTATTGATGAAGTTGAACACCATAATGCAATTGGTCTATTATCAACTCCTACGCCGATAGATCAAGATTTTAGTATTAAAACATACACTATTGCAGGTGATTTTGCAATTATGGATTGGTTCTTATATCAACAAAGCGATACAAATCCTGAATATGATTATTTTGCAATAAAAACCAATCTTGGTTTAGAAGGTAGCTATTACCTTGGAACAAAAATGTGGGTGTATGATGACTTAGTATACTCTGAAGATGAGTATTTAGATTCAGGTCCTGGTGACAGTTCAGAATCAACGAGCTTTGAGATAAGTCTAGGATTTGGTGAAGATGGTCCTTATGGTAGCATCGGATGGACTTTTGAACTTGATAATGCACCTGAAATAGATAGAAGTGTAAGTTTGTACAATGATTATGCACATTGGACTTGTGAAGAGGATTTTTATACTCTAGATGGTGAAATTTTTTCGCCGGGGATGTCATGGGCTTCTGTTGGAACACTAGCTGCGATTGATATTGAATTTAAGGGGCGTTTTGTAAACTTCCAAATAAATGATAGTATGGACACAAATTGGAAAACTGTTGAGGTAAGATATGACTATTAATTTACTGTTTTAATTTCAATTATTTCAAGATGTAAATAATTAGATAAAAGAAGGAAATTTTCTTCTTTTATCTAATTATTATGTTATTATTTGTATGAAAATATGAAAAGGGTGGGAGGTAAAAGTTGGATACTAAAAAGGTAAGATATTATGTAATGATATCTTTAATAATTCTGAATATATTATTTGTTGGATACTATACCAACAGGTATAGACGAACACTTGATTATAATGTAAGTAAAAGCAAAATAACTAGCTTTGATAATATACTATATATGTATAAAGAAGAAAATGAGCAGGTTGTCATTTTTTATAAATATTCTTTTCAAGATGGTGAAGATGGACTTGGAGTTAGTATTTTCAAAAATACGGATGGAGAATGGAGAACGAGACGGGATGCTGTAGAGAAGATGAATATGTCAATAACTTCTACTTTCCTGTATATAAGTGATGGGAAAACTATTGAATGCGGATACATAAATGACCCTTCAATTGACAGCATAAAGATAGTTTACCCCAATGGAAGTGAATTTGCCAATATAATTAACACTGATTGGAAAAGACTTTGGATGCATGAAATCAAGGGTAAAGAATATAAAAAACAAATTTATGATAAGAGTGGCAATTTACTATAATCAAAACTTGCATCCGAAAGATAATTTTCCAGATATAAAATTCTATTATTAAGGAGTGGTAGAATATGTATAAATATGAATTTATTAAAGTGAAATTAAAAGGTATACTTAAATATTCTCCAAAAAATGACTATCATGAAATTATTAGATCGTATGCAAATGAAGGATGGAGATTAATTCAAATATTTTCGCCTCCTATTATTGGGAATGGTAGAGCTGAGTATTTTGAGTTAATATTTAAAAAAACTTGACGATATATGAAAGGATTGTTAAGTATATCCTGATGGGTGGCTGCTCACAGCCGCCCCTATGTTGGATTCTTTGTTATCTGAAATCTTTGGTAAGGGCTTCAAACTCGGTCAGAGAGTTCTCTATTGTTTTAAGGCTTACGTAGTAAGCTATCCGGAAATGGCCTGGCCAGCCGAATCCCTTACCAGGAACTATCAGGATATTATTTTATAAAGCAATTTTAGCAAACGCCACATCATCCTCAATCAATGATTTCGGGAAAAGGAAAAACGCTCCTTGAGGCATTTATGCATGAATAACCAAGCGATGTGAGGTGGTTGTAAAGGATATCCCGCCTTTTTATACTCACCGGTATCTACATTAGCGTCAATACACTGTTCTACGGTTCTTTGAAACAGAGTGGGAACATTTACAAAACCCAGATTACTGTTACAAAATACCAGCCCGTCTATCAGTAAATCACATTTTTTATACCTGTATTTACAGTTATATAGCCTCTTTCACCCGGAAGGGCAAGGGACTTGCTGAAGGACGTAACGAAAATGGAGTTTTGAAGTACTTGTAAAATTCCGGGTACACACATATTGCCATAAACTATTTTTGTGTAAGGTTCATCGAAGATTATAAGGGAACTGAAAAGGACATTTTACAATAGTATTATTTTCCTATTACAAAATGGGTCTATTGATTGATGCAATTTACCAGAAATAGTATTATAATAATATGATACTTTTTGGGATTTATGCAACGTTTTGTATTCTTGGTGTATCTATATATATGTAACTTGAGAGGTTAGCTGTGAATTTTACTTTTACCAATGATGGGAACGACAAAAGTTACGAGAATGCTA
>CAZANH010000525.1:0-1973 GCA_964486515.1 uncultured Eubacteriales bacterium | reverse complement strand
CTTTGGTTGTCATCAACCCCGTCCCCTTGACACCCCCGACACCTCATGGTAATTCGGGGATTGTAAGAATCTGGCCCACTTTTATATCATCAGGATTCGCTATATTGTTTTCTTCGGAAATCAGTTTGTATTTTTCGGGGTCATTATAAAATTTTCTGGCAATAGCATAAAGAGTATCACCGCTTTTGACTTCGTAAAATACAGGTTCTTCATTTCGAGGCTCATTACCATTATTTGTTTCGGATGTAGAAGCATCCGTTTCTTCGGATATTTCATCATTTGTGGTTTCATAACTGCTTTCTGTCTCATCTTCCGTTTCATCATACGACTGCGTTGCTTCATCATCAGTAAATGCAGGTGTGTCATTTTCCTGCGGATCTCCAAGTATAATATTTCCCACTTTGACAAGCCCATAAATCATCAAAACTACAACAACACATGCAACAGTAGTTGATACAATTTTTTTTATCATCCTTTTCTTCCTGCTCCTGTTCTTTCCCATTTCAATAGAATTTTTTGACATATATCCACGTGATTTAAAGGTAAATTCGTTATCATCGCTATTTAAAGAAGATTCATCTTCTTCATCATAACCGTTATTTTCATTATCCTCAATTTCAGAATGGGCGTTGAGACTTCGTATACTGACAATAACAGCAGTTGCACTTCCTTCACAACCATTTTTAATTGCCTCTGAAATCAACATATTCAAAGCATCATCCGGGGTTCTTGCAGTACTGATTATTTCAGGGAATATTTCTTCATCAACGGCATCCACAATTCCCGGGCCACAGATTAAAAATACATCTCCCTCATTGAAATTAAATACTTCTGATCTTTTTATATCTGCTTTTTCGGCATCCGCAGATATCCCAAAATGCGTCGAAAGTACTTCTGCCTGTTCGTCAGTGAGAATTCCGAGCTTACGAAGCCTTTCAGCCTTTTTATAATCAGAAGTAAGCTGTCTTATGCTGCCACCGCGGAACATGTAAATCCTGCTACCTCCCATATTCAAGACCGCAGCCTTATTACTGGCCAGAATTAATCCCGCAAATGAAGGAGGTGATACATAACCTTCAGATTTCGCATCCAGGCTGTATATAATGTCACCGGCTTCCTTAACACAATCATAGAACCCTTCAAATCTGCTATCCATATCTACATTATCCGTTCTTGTTTGTTTTTGAAATTTTTCAAGTTCTTCCATTGTAGAAAAGGAATTTTCACTGTTAACATCTTCTCTGTCCATTTCACTGCCTAAAGCTATTATATATTCATTGCCGCTGTTTTCAACAGATAGCTGTACACTTTCTGTTTCATACCTGTATATATGTCTTCCGTTTATATAAAACCTGTCATTATTAACTGCCCCTGATACGCATGTTTTCGATACAGCAGTAACACTCAAGTTTATTATACCATTCATAATAAATAATTCTCCTTTGTGCATATTTTATTACACATTACCGCTTTAAATACATGATACCACACGTATTCTTATTATTCAATATTTGATTTAATGTGACTGTTCACAGCCCTTCTTATCTCCTTGAAGAAATATTTTCATGAAATACATTCTGAAATAGATAGTGAAGGGCACGCAGAGGCTGTTTGTGAAGCAATGTTAAGGTCAAATCGCTGTTTGAGATGAATGTTTTCCAGTTATATTGATTGAGCATTCAGCGAGTTTGATTTGACATGTAAGGCTGAACTTACTGCCTCTTGATGCCCACAGCGCTCATTTCAGAAAGGTATTTCTTCAATTGGTATATAAGGGGTACCTGAATTGAATAGACACGTCACGAATAGTTACAATTTAATTTTTAATTTTTTTAAATTTTACTGTACTAAAGTAAAAAAATGTATTAAAATAGTATTACCGAGAATCTGCGTGAGCACATAGAAAAACAGGCTTAATTCATTGATATATAAGGCTCACAAAGAATTCAACTTTTCACCCAAAAGGTGAAAAA
>CAZANH010000524.1:0-1641 GCA_964486515.1 uncultured Eubacteriales bacterium | reverse complement strand
AAAACTTATTGCATCAACATCAAATTCATCCATGTATCTCTCAAACACCCTTTTTGCATAAGATGCTATTTTGTGAAGTATATATTTGATTTCTTCAGGGTAGTCAAACAAAGCCATCATGAAATTCTCCATTCCCATCAGTGCCCAAACACGTTCAAAAAGAAGATAGGCCATGTTCCCAATTACAAGCTTTTTGTCTCTGTCCACATTTAAAATCTCATATTTTACCTTTTCATCCAAAACTAAACCGTCAGGATTCGGAAATTTATAGCTTTCCAGCTTTTCAATATCCTCCAGGGGATTGCCCTTTGGAAAGGGGACCATATCCTTTATCTCCAGCTTCCATTTAACCCCCCACCTGTCCGTCCAGTTTTCCCTTTTAACTATATCATTGAATGAGAGTCTGTACCATATGTCCTCATTTATCATAGGTACATAATCAGGCTTTTGAAAATATATTGCCTGAAGAAAGTTTTCCTTTGCATTCATTTACTTATACCTCCGAGATTCCTTGTATCAAAATTATTTATGTTATGGTGTTAAATTGTCTAAAAAACTCTTTTGGCATCATGTCCAGTAAAATATAATATTTCTTTATGTTGAAGCATATATAGTATTCCCCAGATTTCTCAGTCCTTTTTCCGGCTCATCAACAGGAAAATATTCCAGGCCCATATATCCGTTAAAGCCTG
This sequence comes from uncultured Eubacteriales bacterium, assembly GCA_964486515.1. GTDB lineage: Bacteria > Bacillota > Clostridia > Acetivibrionales > CAZANH01 > CAZANH01. Next base: position 949 of record CAZANH010000524.1, on the reverse strand, counting down.
TCTTTTCAATTTCCATAAAAATGTTTTCATAATATATTTCACCTGTGTCAAGCTCATGTCTTCCAGGGTTACCGGCTGCATGGAAATGCCCTATTTTGTTGATGTTGTTTGTTATTCTGCTTATCAGATTTCCTTCCATAATCTGCTGATGATATATATCAAACAGTACCTTTACATTTTGGCTTCCCACCTCATCGACAATTTCAAATGCCTCATCCGAACTGTAAAGGTAATACCCCTTATGGTTGACAAGGGTGTTGAGCGGCTCAACTAAAAGCATTATCCCTGCGTCTTCCAAAATGGGAACACATTCCTTCAGTCCTTCCACAATACTTTTGTGTTGTTTTTCTCTTGATGTTTCCGCCATTTCATTGCCGACCTGGCTTATCAAGCTACCACAGCCCAAAAATTTTGCTTTTTGTATGGACCCTTTTAAACCTTCCTTGTACTCAATTCTTTTTGTTTCATCCACCAGACTTACCATTTTAGTACAGAATGCGGATATTTCAAGCCCTGTCTCCTCCCGGGCTTCTTTTATTGAATTTAAATCCTTATCCCACCATGCCCAGAATTCAACAGCACTTATCCCTGCATTTTTAACCGATTTCATACTTTGTACAAAATCTCTTTTATTAAATACCGCATCTATAGAAACTGAAAATTTAATATTACTCCACTCCTTTATTCAATATATTTAAACACAGCCTATCTCACTTTCTCAAGGCCTATTTCCCATCATGTCATATGCCTTGACAGTATCATCAAAATCAAATCATCCTTTTAACCCTTTCTTGTAGTTTTATCGTATTTATAAAACCACTTTAATATGTTTAGGTAAATTATATTACCCTATTAAAATATATACAATTGAATTTTGTTTCTTTTTATTGTATAATTGTTGCCAAAGTCAGATGTATGGAAGGTGTAAATAATGGTTATAAAAAACCGT
>CAZANH010000523.1:0-1666 GCA_964486515.1 uncultured Eubacteriales bacterium | reverse complement strand
GTAATTATAACCATTGACGGCAAGCTGTACGAAAGCGGCCACATGATGCTTGAACCCGGACAGTACTTTACTGTTGATAAAAGCAATACGGTTAAATATTCGGGATAAATTGTCAAGCAGATAACCGAATTAATTCGGTTATCTGCTTTTAACACCAAGCCCTTCACATTATCATATAAGTATATAATGCCATATAATTATAGAATATTTCTATAGTATACTCTTTTGTTGTTATATCATTTCATGTCTTTTCCCTTATTATCAATATAATTTGCTGTCATTTTGCTAAACCTATCCAAATCAGATAAATTATTCTGTAGTACTTTATATATAAATTTATTATCCATGTCCCAATAAACATGGACTAATCTATTGCGGAATTTTGCCATTTTTATCAGGTTTTCAGTAAATTCATTATCTATAATACCGATTTGGGAAAGGTTTTTAAAGATATCGGTATATGTTTCTATAACACCTATATCGAAATTTAGCTGTTCCAAACTTAATATTCTGTTTCCTATATTGATGCATGATTCAATAGACAACTGCAAATACCTTTCAGCAGCTCCCTGCAGTATGGTGTCTTTTAAATATTCGGATTCTTCCTTTTCTTTAATCTCTTTTAATATACCGGTATATTTTTTTAATAGTTTTAATTGGGTAACCAGTTTTTCATCCATAAAAAAGCACTCCTTAAACCATGGCTTTTATAAATGCCTTGTTGTATTCTTCCCTATAGGGTTTAAAATCCAGGTAATTCATTATCACCTTGTTTTCGAAATCTATCATTTTATAAAAATCACTAAAATATATAATGCTTTTAACTTTAATAACTCCGTATTGAACACTTGGAGGAGCATCATTAAGAATAACAAGATCTATTTCGTCAGTCTTGAAATACTGTGTCAAATTCATATATAGCTTATTTTCATAAAGCTCCATTTCGTTCCTGGTCAATTTCCCATCAAAGAGGACAGCAATATCAATATCGCTTAATGGTGTTATTCGCCCTGATTTCATTGATCCAAACAAATATGCGCAAATAACCTTGTTTACATATACCTTAAACACTTTATCCAAACCATGTATTTTATTGACTACATATTGTTTATCAATTTTTTTGTATCTTATCATAGCAAATCGTCATCCTCTTTATCATTATATCCTATATTGAAATAAATTACAATTATTTGAGATTATATAACTTCAAACACTAATAAAGGGCGGATATCCGCCCTTTCAGGTATTCTTAACTGGCGTGCCTGAAGGGATTCGAACCCCCGGCCCACGGCTTAGAAGGCCGTTGCTCTATCCTGCTGAGCTACAGGCACATAAAAGAAATGGAGCGGATGATGGGAATCGAACCCACGCAATCAGCTTGGAAGGCTGATGTTCTGCCATTGAACTACACCCGCATGCGCTCCGTTTCAGCATAATCAATTATACAGGTTAATATCCATGTTTGTCAACCTGTTTTTTGAATTCGAGCGAAGGCTGTGATATCTGACTACTCACAGCCGAGGCATACCTTTTGGTTACGGCCTAAGGCTGCGGTAGGCTATATACAGCATAACTTAGAATTAATTTCTTTTCCTTCTATCTCAATAATTGCATAAGTCTCATTATAGTCATTCCCTCTTGGGTCACTGGTACTACCAGGATTAAT
>CAZANH010000522.1:0-2438 GCA_964486515.1 uncultured Eubacteriales bacterium | reverse complement strand
TTGAACGAATGTAAAATCACAACACCCGACCTCTTTATTATTGACATCATGCTGCCTGGAATTGACGGATTTGAAGTCTGCAGGCAGTTGAGACAAAATAATCGCACAAAATATGTACCCGTAATCATGCTCACGGCTAAAGGGGAGGAGTTTGACAGGGTATTGGGCCTTGAACTCGGTGCTGATGATTATATAACAAAACCATTCAGCGTACGGGAACTTGTCGCGCGTGTCAAGGCAATATTTCGAAGGGTAAGCGCACCATCCTCTGCTGAAGAAGAAACTGTGAGGCTTGGAGGAATAACGATGGACTGTGCAAGGCGCGAGGTCAAAAAAAACGGGCAGTTGATAGAAATGCCTCTCAAGGAGTTTGAACTTCTTAAAATTCTGATGTACAATAAGGGGAAAGTACTTTCAAGAGAGCTCCTTCTTGAGAAAGTATGGGGCTTTGATTATTACGGAGAGACAAGGACGGTTGACGTCCATATACGATATCTTAGGCAGAAAATTGAGGATGACGACAGTAATCCCAAACTTATTGAAACTATCAGGGGCATCGGTTACAGATTTAATGACAGACTGCAATAAAACATAGAGATTATATAAATCAATAATAAGATGAATGGTAAGTGGTTCGGATTAGAAAAAAAATATTTGCATATTACGTAATACTTATATTTATAGGGATAATCATTACAGGCTTCTTTTTTTCACAGTTTGCTCAGAGGCTCTACAAGCATGAAGTTGAAGAAAGGCTGAAAATTTGTGCGGTATTGATACGGCAGCAAATATCAGGTAATATCTCCGAAGGTATTGAACCTGATTATGACAATTATGCCAACACGTACGCAAAACTTATAGGTCAGAATCCTGTAAGCAGTATAATCACAGAAACTTCGCAATTTAATATACGTATTACTTTTATAAATTTTGACGGTAATGTGCTGGGTGAATCCGAAACTGACTACAGAAATATGGAAAATCACGGGAACAGGAAAGAGGTTATTGAAGCTGTTGAAGGCAGGACAGGAAGGGATATCCGTTACAGCAGGACCCTTGCAATGAACTTTCTGTATGTAGCCATACCCCTTATGTCAGAACGTTTGGTCGTAAGGGTTTCCGTACCTCTTACACAACTTGGAACAATTAACAGGGCTATACTTTATTATACCTTAATCGGCATTTTAGCAGGTTTATTTATAACCACACTGCTTGCACTAAGGTTCTCATCATCAGTCATTTCTCCGATAAAACAGTTGACTTACGCTGCAAAAGACATTTCTCAGGGGAATTATTCAAAAAGGGTCACTGTTACCGGTAAGAATGAACTTGGTGAACTGGCAGATACCTTTAACAGCATGGCAAACGAACTTGAAAAAACCGTATTTGAATTGACCGATAAGAATATAAAAGTAAATTCAATAATGAACAGTATTACGAATGGTGTCATTGCTGTCGATTCTTCCGATAATGTAATACTGATAAATTCAATTGCCTGTAAAATATTCGGTATCGGTAAAAATACGGATATGGTAGGGAGCAATATATTGGAGGTTATACGTAATAACCATATCATAAGATTTATGCATGAAACTATTAATACAAATACATCAATGGATGGTGAAATTTACCTGGGACCTCCTGAAGACATTTATCTCAAGGTATATGCAAACCCAATTAAATTAGATGGCGGCCATGGCCGTAATACAGGCGCAATTCTGACAATACATGACATCACAAAAATTAAAAAACTCGAGCTTATAAGGACAGAATTTGTCTCCAACGTAACTCATGAATTGAAGACCCCGCTTACATCCATAAGGGGTTTCATAGAAACCTTAAAGGACGGGGCCATCCAGGATAAAAAGGTTGCGGAAAAGTTCCTTCAGATAATCGACATAGAAGCTGAGCGCCTTTATATGCTGATATCCGATATCCTGCAGTTATCGGAAATAGAAAGCAAGAACTCCGATGACAATATAAAAACTCACGTTTTTGAAGATATTATGGTTCAGATACTTCCCATACTCACTGAAGCAGCACGTAAGAAAAACATAAAAATAGAATATGACATACAGGATAATTTAAAAATAACAGCAAACGGCGACAGGATAAAACAAATGCTTATAAACCTCATTGATAATGCCATAAAATACAACATTGAAAATGGTAAAGTAGTAATAAGTGCATACAGATCTGAGGGGAGGCTTACCATAATCGTTAAAGACAGCGGTATCGGCATTTCAAAAGAGCATCTTCCAAGAATTTTTGAGCGCTTCTACCGGGTTGACAAAGGCAGGTCAAAAAGCATGGGGGGCACAGGACTAGGACTGTCAATCGTCAAACATATAGTAAATCTCTATAACGGGGATATAAATGTTAAAAGCACACCATATGAAGGTACTGAATTTGTTGTCAAACTTCCTTTGTAAATCAAA
>CAZANH010000521.1:0-1879 GCA_964486515.1 uncultured Eubacteriales bacterium | reverse complement strand
GAGGTTGTCAATAACCCCGTCCCCTTGACACCGACCCTTGACACTAATAAAAACATTAAATTTTGGGATAATATAATTACAGTAATATTTGAAAAATCTTTATGTTTGGAGGAAGAGTTATTAAAAATATTTTTGGAATAATTGATATGACTTTTAAGGGTTTTATAAAAAAAACCTTATTGCTTTTTCTGGCACTGTTTATGTTTTTTTCTTCGGCCTGCAGTAGTGAAGAAAGCGAAAACAAATCCCAGGGTAAAAAACTGTCGACTGAAGGACAAGATGATAGGGTGCCCGAACTCCTTGAGGAAATTGAAAAAAGCATAGAAAAAATAATTAAAACCCTTGACGGCCCTTCAATTGGAATTGATGAAGATGAACGTACCGATTCCGAAGCCAACCAAGCAAAACCAAAAGTTACACAGGATACAAATCAGAGTGAGGAAAAGGGTGGTTCTGAAGATAAAGAACAAGATCAAAACTCCGAAAGCAAACAAGGAAACAATGAAAATGCAACAAAAAAACAGGATCAAAAATCAGATGAGAACCAGGATCAGCAGGCAGGCCAGGACAAGCAGCAAGAAAAACAGCAGGAACCGGAGGAACAACAGGGGCAACAGCAGGAACAACAAGGGCAGACATCAGAAGAAGACCCTTGGCAGCAAATCACACCTATAATAAACGGCCTTCATTATAAATGGAACAGTTTTTTGCCAATGGCTATGAAAAAAAGCGCAAACATGCACCTTATAGATGGCTTTAGCAGTGCTTTGAATAACCTTACCAATATAATAATAGATAAGAACAAACCAAATACATTAATGGCCTCCAGTAGCTTATATTCATATATTCCTCAATTTTATTCGCTTTACAGGTCTGAGATATCACCTGAATTAAAGAAGATTAGATACAGTACAAGGAATTCAATGCTGAATGCAATGGCAGGCAACTGGGAACAGGCGGAATATGATTTAAATACCCTGCAATCTTCCTGGTCGGTGTTTAAGAATACATTACCCGAAGACATGCAAGAGAGTTCAAGTATGCTTGAATTTTCCATATTTGAGTTTGAAAAGGTTCTATTGAAAAAAAATCAGCCTCTCATAGATATCAAGGCACGTGTGACTATGTCAAATATCGAAACCCTCGAAAAGCTTCTGAAAACTCACACAGGCGGTGAAAGACCATAAGTTTTATGAAAACCAATGTAAAATTACAATGTTGTTGAGAAATGGAGGAACAGAAAGAATTGAAATACAACGAGTCTAAAAATAAATCAGGTTTCAAAAAAAATCACGAATCTTATTGGATATCATCCACCATTAGGAGAAATTACCCGCCTCTTAATCAAAACATATCAGCTGATGCTGTAATTGCCGGCGGAGGAATGGCAGGTTTAACCACTGCGGTCTTATTAAAGGAGGCAGGATTGAATGTAGTACTGCTTGACGGGGAAAAAATCCTTGGAGGTACTACTGGATATACCACAGCCAAAGTGACATCGCAGCACAGATTGATTTATGACTATCTTATTAATAAATTTGGTGTTGAAAAGGCCCGTCAGTATGCAGAAGCCAATCAGGCTGCTGTAGAATTGATTGCACAAAGAATTGAGAATGGAAAACTGGATTGTGACTTTTCAAGGCAGCCTGCATATGTATTTACAGAATCGAATAATTTTACGGGCAACATCGAAAAAGAAGTTCAGGCATCACAAAGCCTTGGCCTGCCATCATCTTATGTTACGGAAACAGGACTGCCTTTTCGGGTTAAATGTGCCATGCGCTTTGAAAATCAGGCCACGTTCCATCCACTCAAGTATATGCTGGCACTTATAGAGCCTTTTATTAATAAAGGCCTGAAAATATATGAAAATACGAGA
>CAZANH010000520.1:0-2809 GCA_964486515.1 uncultured Eubacteriales bacterium | reverse complement strand
CATGCTTTGTTCGGGGACGAGGTTGAACGTTTTCAATACGGGCAGGGAAGGCATGAAGAATTAAAAAAACAAGTCCTTTCCTTCAAACCTGATGTCTGTATCCACCTTGCATCTTACCTGACCGCGGCTGATGATTTTCAAACCCTTCATAAACTTCTTGACGCCAACATCACGTTTACCTGCAATATTCTTGATGCTCTGAAGGAAAGTTCTTTAAAGGCATTCATTAATACAGGAACCTTTGCTGAGTACTATAAAGGAGATATGCGGCTGGATCCAGCCTATTTATATACCGCGACCAAGACCGCTTCCAGGGTTTTTGTGGACTACTACAGCAAGACTTACCACTTCAAACAGATCACCATCGCGCCCTACACAATCTATGGCGGCATAGATACGCAAAAGAAAATCATTGATATCATATATGACTCTCTTTCCAGCGAAGACCCTCTGCAATTAACAGAAGGCAGGCAGATGCTTGATTTTATCCATGTGGATGATGTGACCGATTTTTTTGTTCTAACAGCAGAAAATTTCGATAAAGTTCAACCAGGGGCGTGTTTTCATCTTGGAACCGGGATCGGGCATACCCTGAGAGATCTGGTCTCATTAATTGAAAAAGCCTCCGGAAAAAAGGCCAACATTGGATGGGGTGCTAAAGATTACCGTCCACGGGATGTTATGTATGCCGTGGCCAACACCTCTTTACAATACCATCTTTTTGGCTGGCGTCCCAAAATTAGTCTTGAGCAGGGCATCAAATCCTATCTTGAAAACAAGGACAAGGCATGAGTCTCAAAGAGAAGATCAAAATCATACCCCGCAAAAAGATTGTTGATTCGCGCGGGTGGTTTCTTAAGGTGATCGACGGGAAAGAAGAGTATCTGCCCAACTTTACGGGAGAAGTTTATATTATCCAGGCTAACCCGGGAGAAACCCGGGCCAATCATTATCACAAAAAGGCTAATGAGTGGTTCACGTTAATTCAGGGAAAGGCCGACATGCTCATCGAAGATGTCGACTCAGGAGAGAAATTGACAATCAAACTTAATAGCAATAATCCTGAAACAATCTTTGTTCCAAATAACATAGCCCATGCCTTTAGAAATACTTCTAGCCAGCCATATGTTTTGATAACCTATACTGATAAGCTATATGATCCGAGCGATACAATAACGTATGAACTGAAGAGTTAGGGAAAAGCATGAAAATTCTTATCAATATCACGCACCCTGCCCATGTTCATTTTTACAAAAATTTTATCAAAATAATGGAGCAGAGAGGCAATACCATATTCGTAGTCGCCAGGAATAAGGATATTACTTTTAAATTATTAAACTCATATGGAATAAAATATACTATTTTGGGTAAACATTATAAATCTATTATTGGAAAATGTTTTGGATTTTTTGGTCATATTGTGAAGCTTATATATTATAGTAAACTATATAGGGTAGATATCCTTTTAGATTCTGGACCAATTTACCTAGCATTAGTATCATTTATAATTAATAGACCATGTATCATTGCAAACAATACTGATGTTAATTTTTTGCTATCTTTTTCAAAATATTTTGGCACATATTATTTACATAATAATTCATTTAAAAAGAAGCTTGGTCGAAGACAGATTTTTATAGATAGCATTAATGAACTCGCCTTTTTACATTCAAAATATTTTAAACCTGACAATTCTGTATGTAAGAAAGTTGGAATTAATGAAAAAGGAAAAATAATTTTATTAAGATTTGTATCATGGAAGTCAGTTGATGACATAGGATATAAAGGACATTCAATCGATGAAATAAGAAATTTAATTTTTGAATTTAGTAATTATGGAAAAGTTTTGGTCTCTTCAGAGTACAAATTACCAAATGATTTGGAAGATCAAAGACTTGAGACATCACTTGGTCTTCCTTTTGGTAGTTTGCAGGATATAGAAGCATGCTGTTCACTATTTTACGGAGAAAGCGGCGCAATGGCATCTGAATGTGCAGTTTTAGGAGTGCCATCTTTTTTTATAAGTCCTAAGAAACTAGGATTTATCGAAGAATTAGAAAAGAAATACGGATTGGTTTTTAATTTTGATGACAAAAATGTGGCCTTAAGAAGTGCAATAAAGTTTTTAAGAAAGAACAATATTAAAAAAGAATTTACTGAAAAACGCAATAAGTTGTTAAAAGAAAAAATTTGTTATACGGATTTTTTAGTGTGGTACGTAGAAAAATTTCCGTCAAGCTATGAAACTATGAAAATTGATCCAAACTATCAATATAATTTTCTTGAAAAATAGACTTTCACGTAAAACTTGAGGTAATTTGGGCACCATAAATGTATATATATGTTTTATCAACAGGAAGGACAGGAACAAACTTTTTATTCGGCGAAATGGGTCGGCACTACCCTCAACTCAAACTCACGCACCAACAGAGAGGGTCTCGTGTTATAAATATTGTGGCTAATTTACCGCTAAAGAATTCAGGTTATTTATCATTCCTTGCATTTTTGTTTAAGCTATTCGGCCGTGGATATCCGCCTCATTCCACAATTGACCCTCTATTATCCATGGCAATATATAAGCTCATAAAATACGGCAGCATTGACCGAGCCCGTTGCAAGGTTGTGCACCTGGTCAGATCGCCAGGATCTTTTGTCACATCTTTTATGAACTGGAAGCGACAGAGATTTAGACGGACTATCCTACACCACCTTGTTCCTTTCTGGAATCCAGTGCCATGTTTTCATGGATATCGAGTTTTGTCATGGCTGGCAATGGCAAAATTCGAACAATTTTGTTGGGTGTGGAATT
>CAZANH010000519.1:0-9329 GCA_964486515.1 uncultured Eubacteriales bacterium | reverse complement strand
ATTAAAGAAGATAGAAGGTTTTCCCATTGGTGATGATGAAGATATACTTGCCTTATCTGAACCACCATATTATACTGCTTGTCCAAATCCTTTCATACCTGATTTTATTGAGCAGTGGGAAAAAGAGAATGTAATAAAAATTAAAAATAAAGTAGTAGAATACATTTTAGAGGAGGTATAAGTCATGAAAACACTCAAGCAATTTTTGGCATACTGCTATAGTAGGAAAAATAATACATTAGCCGATGAAGTATTGACAATGTATTACGACATTGATAATACCCATAGAATAGGACACATAATTCAAACTTATTTTGCTGCTCAACTATTTATTATTGAAAATACCACAGCAAAAACTAAAATATTGAAATTTGATGATGATGTACCATTTGAGCTACAAGACTCCAGTTTGCTTATTACTTGGATAGCTTTCTTAGATAAACATGCTATGGAGGAGAATAAAAATTTAAGTTTTCCTAGTCTAATAAATAATTTGCCAGATAAACTTGGAGGTGATGTAGTAAATGGTGGCGGTTGGGGATATCCGCTAAAAGTTATTTTACCTTTAGTAGCAAGGTTTATTTAAAAAACGAGATCTATCTACTATCTTTAGTTTATATCCATAGATATTTGGGCACTTTGATTTGTGTTTTATAATTTATGTTATATATAATATAAAATCAATACTAAATAAGGAGATAATTTATGACAAAAGAGAATTACAAAGAATATACATTTTTTGATCACGAGAAAAAGGAAGAAAATCGTGTAACATGTTTGGGTTTATCTTTTCAAAATAATGAAGCAAGAAGAGAGTATTTTATTGAAGAATTAAGAAAAAGATTACCAATGGTTAGAAAAATAGAAGGGTTCCCCATTGGTGATGATGAAGATATACTTGCTATGTCAGACCCCCCTTATTATACTGCTTGTCCAAATCCTTTTATTACGGAAATAATAAAAGAGTGGGAGGAGAGTAAAGATGAAAAATATGAGAAAGAAGAAAACTATAATAGGAAACCGTTTGCCATTGATGTACATGAAGGGAAAAATGATCCTATATATAATGCACATTATTATCATACAAAAGTTCCATATAAAGCTATAAAAAAATATATTCTTCATTACACCAAACCGGGAGATATTGTTTTTGATGGTTTTTGTGGTTCTGGTATGACAGGAGTAGCAGCACAGATGTGCTCATTAATAGATTCTAGTTCTTTTATTGAAGGATATTGTGGAGATATTAAAGAGGGTTATAGAAGATGTATTCTTTCTGACATTTCTCCAAATGCAACATTTATAGCAAAAAACAATAATATAATAGGAAAAATTTTTGATGTAAGAGATATTGTAGATGAGATTATTGAAAATGTTTATAAAAGAAATATAAATCTTATTAAAACAAACCATGTTGGATGGAAAAGAGGAACATCTAATCCTGAAATTAGAAAGAATAATATTATATCTAGCGAAAAAAAAGGAATAATAAACTACACAGTATGGTCTGATGTGTTTATTTGCCAAAATTGCGGAGAGGAAATTGCATATTGGAATTTAGTCTTTAATGGTCCAGGGAAACCTATTAATGAGAAGTTAATATGTTATCTTTGTGGAGCTGAACAGAATAAAAACAAGATGACTAGAAAATTTGAAAGAAAACAGGCAAGACATTCTGGAGAGCTTACAAATATCGCAAAACAAATTCCTGTGCTTATTAACTACACATTTAATGGTAAAAGATATGAAAAATATCCGGATAAAGATGATTTAGTTAGAATGAAAAATATTGAAGATAGATATATAAATTTCAACTTTTATACTAGTGAAATACCTAATGGGTTTAACACAAATCAGCCAAAGCAATCTCACGGATTAAAATTTAATTATCAATTCCTTTCTGAAATCAATTTATTATTATACAAAGAGATATTAGAGGAAATATACAAAAGCAATGCCAAAGGATATAAATATCATTTACTATTGTTCCTACTTTCTTCTTGTATGCAGAGAGTTCTGAAGTTTAATAGGTATATGCCTAACCATGATAGACATGTTGGACCGTTATCTGGAACACTTTATATTTCTCAGTTAACAGCTGAAATACCGCTAATACTATATATTAAAGACAAGTGGGAAAGTATGAAAAAATGTGGTACCTATCTCACAAAAATGGATAATAGCATAATAACAACACAGAGTACAGGTGTACTGAGTCAAATTCCTAATGAATGTGTAGATTATATATTTACAGACCCACCATTTGGTGAAAATTTGAATTATTCAGAATTAAATTCTATTTGGGAAACTATGATAGGAATTATAACAAATACTACTGAAGAAGCTATAATAAATAGCTATCAGAACAAAGGGTTAGTAGAGTATCAAAGGTTAATTGAAAAGTGTTTTAGAGAAATGTATAGGATTATTAAACAAGGGAGATGGATAACTGTAGAATTTCATAATTCTAAGAATTCTGTATGGAATTCCATCCAAGAGGCACTATCAAGAGCTGGATTTATAATTGCTGATGTGAGAGTTTTAGATAAGAAAAAAGGTACAACAAAACAGTTATCTTATATGACTACAGCAAAGCAGGACCTAGTTATTTCAGCTTATAAGCCTACAGAGCAAACAAAGCTTAGGATTATAAAACAAACAAATGCTGAAATATCTGCTTGGGAATTTATAAGAAGTCACCTTGAGCATTTGCCGGTTTATATTGGAGGGAAAGGCTTTGGCGAAATTATTATTGAGCGGACTCCAAGAGTGTTGTATGATCGGATGGTGGCATATCATGTTCAAAATGGATATAGTGTCCCAATATCGTCTGCTGAGTTTCAAGTTGGATTAGCACAAAGGTTCCCGATGCGTGACGGTATGGTATTTTTAGAAAGCCAAGTAGCTGAATATGATAAAAAGAGAGTATTAGCAAAAGAGTTTGTACAGATGAGCTTGTTTGTGTCTGATGAAAATTCTGCAATTGAATGGTTAAGGCAGCAATTAATGAAAAAACCTCAAACAAGGCAAGATTTGCACCCAAACTTTATGAAGGAGATACAGCATATATCAAAACATGAAATATTGCCGGAGCTTGATAAACTGCTGGAACAAAATTTCTTGCAGTATGAGGGTACCGGACATGTGCCAAGCCAGATACATTCATACTTAAGTACAAATTATAAAGACCTTAGGGAGCTTAATAAAGAAGACACTAATTTACAGCAAAAGGCAAAAGGTCGCTGGTATGTACCGGATCCAAATAAACAGGCAGACTTGGAGAAAATACGCGAAAAATCATTATTACGTGAGTTCGCAACATATATAGAAGAAGTTAACAATACCAAGAAGAAGCTTAAGCAGTTTAGGCTTGAAGCTATTAGGACAGGTTTTAAAAAAGCTTGGGCAGAAAAAGATTATAAAACAATTGTGGATATAGGAACAAGAATACCTGAAAAGGTGTTACAGGAAGACGATAAGCTTCTGATGTATTATGATAATGCTCAGGTAAGGCTTGACATGTAGAGCTTGAAAGGAGTTAAACGGTGAGAAACTGGAGGGAAAACATATTTCAGTTGATTGGAGAGCCGTTTCCGGTTCTCTTTTATATTGCAGACCCTGACGGATTATTATGCGATGAAAAAATTTATATAGATTTAAACAAAAGAGATGTTGAAGTTGTTGAGTACAAAGAAGCCATTTCTTTCAGATATATTTATGAAACTAAGTATAGAGAAGCTTTATTAAACAATACTGTCAATTTGGCTGTCCGTATAAAGTCGGATAATTTTGATATGGTTCCGTATGATATGCTCAAGAAGGGAAAGATGTATAGTATAAGTATCGGACTGTTATTTCCCGGATTATCGGCTTCAGTTATTAGAAGTATGGATATGGAAGATTTGGATTTGCTATATGAATCATATGATAGTTATGATGGTGATAGTACGGACCAGGATACAATTGAATTTATTTTGAAAAAAGTATATAAAGTTCAATATGATGTGATTACAAATAAGACAGACCTTATAAGGTTTCTTCTGTCCAAGCATTACAAGGACAAGCATTATCCTGATATAATTAACAGTTATCTGGTAGAACGTTTGTCAAGGATGCCCGAACTATGTGTACTGCCTTTATCAAAGATGTTGGCATCTTCAAAGTTTTTTTATGGGTATCTTCATAGGGAATGGGAATCCTTTATTGATGCTCTTTCTAAAAAAGGTAAAAAGGTCAGAGAATTGCTTCCTGATACAATAGTACCGGATATGCAGTTTCCTTTTTTTGATGCGGATGTAAGGCGGCTTTCAGATAATCTGTTCACAGAGGGAAAGCTTACACCAATTAATGCAACCAACAAGCCGGATCTTCCTGATTGGGTGAAGTTTGGTGTAATTACAGATAAATATGGAGAAGAAAGGATTCGTTTGCTTGATAAGATATTTCATTTATCAGAAAAACTTCATAAGGAAATGACATATAAAGAGTGGATTGATGCGGCATTTATTTTTTCCGGAATTAAGCATAAAAGAATTATGATAAAAAACGAAAATGACAGCGAACTGGACACTAATATGAGCCAACTGCAGATGCAGATAGACAATCTCTTTGAGTCATGGATAATGTGTAATTATGACAGTCTTGTTAACATCCCATATATTCCTAATCCGGTTATGCTGCAGCATGTGCCTCACTACCTTGCATACAAAAATCACCGTAAACTTGCTGTTGTCGTATTAGATGCCATGGGTCTGCTGCAGTGGACACAGATAAAGGAGTGTTTGGAGTCAGATTATAGTTTTGATCAAGACGGAGTGTTTGCATGGATACCAACTATTACATCAGTATCAAGACAATCCATTTTTACAGGAGAAATGCCTGTATACTATTCAACATCTATTGATACAACATCAAAAGAACCTTCCCATTGGCAGTTGTTCTGGGAGAACCAAGGAGTTGTCAAGGTGTATGTGGAATACACCAGAGCTTCCGGAAAATCAAATCTTGAATTTATTGAGCAGTATTGCAAACCTACCAGTAAGGTATTTGCGGTTGTGGTTAATGTTATAGATGACTTGGTGCATACAGCCATACAGGGGTATGAAGGGCTTCAAGCGGAACTAAGTATTTGGCTGGAAACAGGTTACCTGAAAAGTTTGATACAAAAGCTTTTTAATAAAGGATATGATGTATATCTGCTCTCAGATCACGGCAATAGAGAGTGCTTGGGTACCGGAAGAGTAGCTGAGGGTATTCTTGCTCATACAAAAGGAGAGCGTGTAAGAGTATATAATAGTAGCCTCTTAAGAGATGAAGCTGCCGATAAATATAACGCTGTTTCGTGGGATTGCATTGGTCTGCCTAAAGATATGCATTGCTTATTGGCGAAAGCAGGCAATGCTTTTGTAACTGAAAACAAAAAGGTAGTAAGTCATGGTGGAATGAGTCTTGAGGAAGTAATAGTTCCATTTATTCGAATATTGAAAAAGGAGCATTAACATATGAAAAAATCGGTTGGATTTGACCAAAAAATTGAATTAGGTAATCTTGATATCGCAGCAAGAGAAGCAAGCTATACTGAAAGAAAAGATATGTATGCCAAATTGGATGAGTATCTAAGAACCGATATAAAAGGTGATAAATCCAGAAAAAATGCTATTACAATGCTAATGAAGATTTGGTATTTGGCAGACGAAGAGCATGAAGGCATAAAACAAAAAGCATTTGTTCTTTTTAATAACTTGCCTTCTGAAAACAGACTGGTACTTCACTGGGGTATGATTCTTTTGGCCTATCCATTTTTTAAGGATGTCACCGATGAAATGGGGAACCTGCTTAAGTTGCAAAATGAGGTTGCAAGCCAGCAGGTAGGAAGACGTATAAAGATGTTGTATGGAGATAGAAGAAGAGTAGAAGTTGCTATTAACGCAGTCCTTACAAGCATGAAATACTGGGGGATTATAGAAGCTAAGAAGAGGCAGATATACTCTTTGAAAAGGAGAATAAAGATTGATAATGTTGAACTTAAAAACTGGTTGGTGGAAGTTATATTAAGGATTAGTGAATATAACTCAATGCCTATAGATATTGTTCAATCTTTAACTATGCTGTTTCCGTTTGATTTAAATATAAGTATCAATGAGATAGATACTAATACTATTAAAATTGACAGACAGGGATTGGACACATACATGCTTAGTATCCAGAAGTAGGGGAGTAATATGATAAAGCCAGGAGATATAATAAGAGGGATGCAGTTTCCTGAAACTGTTGAAATAAAGAGATTTGAAAAAGTGAGTGAAAACTTTTATACCATAGAAGCTTTAGGGCGCCAGAGTCAGCATTTTTATGAGATGATGGTTGATAAAGATGATATTTCTACATTTGAGATATTAAGTTGTAATGACGAATCACAAACACAATTATCGGCAGAAGATTTACAGCATTTCTTACAGTACAATGCGTTTAGAATTGAGAATAAGTATTCTCAAAGCCGTGCTCTTGGAGGGAAAAAGCTTATACCGTTACCCCATCAGATTGAAGCGGTTTATGGGAAAATGCTTCAGATGCCCAAAATACGTCTTTTATTGGCGGATGACCCTGGTGCCGGCAAAACCATTATGGCAGGAATGTTGATAAAAGAGCTTCTTGCGAGACAGGCAGTCTCAAGGATACTGATCCTTGTTCCTCCGCTTGTATTGGTACAATGGCAAAATGAGCTTTTTGAAAAATTTGGACTCGATTTTTTTATTATAAACAGGCAAGCACTAAGAAGTAGAAGGCATAATCCTTTTCTTGAAAATGATTTTTGTTTGGCTTCTATGTTTTGGGGAATACGTGATGATGTCAAGGCTTTAATTAGTGAAGCTGAATATGATTTGATAATAGTAGATGAAGCACATAAAATGGCCGCATATACTTATGGAAAGATTAAGAAGAAAATCTCAAGGACAAAACTTTATCAGCTTGGTGAATCCTTGTTAAGGAAGACCGATAACTGCCTTCTCCTTACCGCAACCCCTCACAAAGGAGATGTTGAGAACTTTAGACACTTCATGAGTTTGATAGATTATGACATATTTTCTAAGGCCACAGCGGGAGAAACTTTAAAAGATAAAAGCAATCCGTTTATCATTAGAAGAATCAAAGAAAACCTAAAAAATTTTGATGGAACCCCGATATTTCCTAAACGCTCTACAAAAACCATCACATATAATTTAACTGATAGTGAAAAAGAGCTTTATGAAGACGTTACAGAATACGTGCGACTCTATTTTAATAAGGCAATAAATAACGGAAACAACAGCACAGCTTTTGCAATGATGTTGTTGCAAAGAAGGCTGAGTTCTTCTATCGAAGCAATATATTTATCTTTAAAGCGCAGGCGCGAAAAGCTTAACCAGTTGTTAAGCAAAACATTGGAGGAAAGAGAAAAGTATTTTAATTTTATGAAAAACAATGATTTAGAACAGTTTGATGAAGAAGATTATGAGACACAAGAAAACATTGAAAATGAAGTTGAAGGTGCAGTAGGAAGTATTGATATTGATGAATTAAAGACTGAGATATATGCTCTGGAGCAATTAATTAAGAAGACAGAAATACTGAAGCTATCATCAATAGAAAAAAAGTATCAGGAACTGGAAAAAACTTTATTTGGGATAGATGGGTTATTGAATAGAGGTGAGAAGATATTAATATTCACTGAATCTGTAGATACACTTTTATATCTTGAGAAAAAACTTTTTGAGCATGTAGAAAAAATTACAAAGATATCAGGTAAGTATTCGATTGATGAAAGACGGAGACAAGTAAATCTTTTTAAGAACGATTGTCAGGTTATGCTTGCTACGGATGCAGGCGGAGAATCAATCAACCTGCAGTTCTGTAATCAAATGATTAACTATGATATTCCCTGGAATCCAAATAAGCTTGAACAAAGAATGGGTCGTATTCATAGAATTGGCCAGCGAAATGAGGTTTTTGTCTTTAACATGGTTGCCCGAAATACACGCGAAGGCGATGTGATGATGCGCTTGTTAAATAAAATGGAACAGATGAGGGAAGACCTTGGCACCGATATGGTATATGATTTTATTGGGGACATAATGGAAGATAAAAATTACGACCTCCCAACCATGATGCAAAACGCCGTACTTAATAGGGAAAACCTCGATGAAATAATTGCGGGCATGGAAAAACTAATGTCAGAAGAACATAAGAGATTGCTTGAGTTATATAAAAAAGAAAGAATTAATGAAGAAACCATAGACCTTTCCGAAATGAGGAGATCACATTATGGACTATATATTAAGCATATTCCGGGTAGATGTTATGCTGACTTCTGTAAAAATATTTTTATCAAAAAGCGAATTCGCTTAAATGAAACAAAAGAAGGAAAGGTTTTGAGGATTGACAGACTGCCCAAATTTATCAGGGATTTTGCCAGGAAAAACAATATATCAATAAAAGAAAAGAGAGAAAAACAGCTTGACAAAGTAATAAACTTTTTAAACAAGACATTCCAGAGCCAGTATAACGATACGTTAGAAAAACTCACATTATATCAACAGGACAATGAAGATAATAAAAACAGCGTACTTATCAATCAAATGAATGCTACACTTTTAGATATTGAAATCAGAAAGGAAGAAAGAATATCTGAAGTGCAAAGGCAAAAAAATATTATTATGAAACCGCCTAAAAAAATTGCCCAATTAGAGTTAATACCCAATGGGGCTGCAAATAGAATATTCCCTTCGGATTATAAAGATATTATTGAAAGGCATGAACACCAAAATGGCAGAAGTAAATTCAAAATGTTCAATACATATGCACTAGTTGATTTCTACAGTGAGAGATATAATGGAGAGCCAAGATTTATTATTTTAACAAAAAACAAGGAAGTACTGTACTCGACAGAATATCTGAACGATCTAAATGAAATCATTGATAACACTTACATATACTATGTGGATGACGAAAAAAATGTAACTGAGTATTCAGTAAAAGACAAATGGATGATTTTTTTAAGAGTGTAGATAAACTAAGCAGGGGGAATCCTTAAAAATATCCCAAAATTTGCTCGGAAAATGTGGACATCTGTATGAAAATGTCCTTAATCAAGTTCCGCACCGACAGTGGGTATTCTCCATTCCCAAGCGATTGTGTACCTATTTTATGTATGACCGTAAACTGTTGGGTAAACTAAGCCTGTGTGCCTGGAAGGTTTCATGTAATAGCAACCGATGGTTGTTTTTATGGTGACGGTGAGTTTATGACATGTCTTGTGTCTAAATCCTTTAAAGAGTTTTGTAATGCGAATTTAT
>CAZANH010000518.1:0-16023 GCA_964486515.1 uncultured Eubacteriales bacterium | reverse complement strand
TTTATCATGTTTTTATTTCATAAATCAACTACTTAAAAGAAACTTCAAATATCTCGGGCAACTGGCAGTGTAAACATGAACAATGCCCCGCCTTCTTTCCTGTTTTCAGCTGCTACAATTCCTCCATGCTTCTCCACTATTACTTTTGTTATTGACAGGCCCAGGCCTGTGTCTCCTCCCTTTTTTCTCATCATCCACTACATAAACAGTCATTTTGTTCAAGAGGCAAAGGCAATATTTGCAGAACTGAAAGAGCAGAGAGAACATATGCATGATCGATCTAAGACAGGATTTGAAGGAAAGCCTTGAAAACAAGAATTATGATAAAGCTTCCGAAATTCTGGATGAGATGATTGCAATCAAGAAAGCCATTAATCAAAACCTTGTTTCACTTATTGAGATTAAAAATCAGGTCCTTGAACTTGTCAATGAATACCTTGAAAGTGAAACCGTCGGAGAATAATCAATACAACACGCACAAATGCATGCCATACGCACAACGGAATGCTCTCCTGGGAAGGCGGGTATTCCGTTGTATTATAGCTGTTGTGCCTATTTATATATAAAGATTAAATTTTTTACATGGACAAAAAAAATGCAAAACGGTATAATGGCTTGGGGAAGGGAAACTAAGTATTCATCAGGAGGAAATGATGAAATTACATAAGACAAATTTGTCCGGAATATATTTACTTGCAGCAGTTCTTCTAACAATATCAATGTTTAATTATGGGTGCAATGAAAGCGAAAAACAAGTTGGGCCAATCGATTCCGTTATTGAATCCGTCTCAGAATCAACAGCAGAATCAGCATCGGCCTCAGACACCGTTCAACTAACCGGTACGACCCAAAATCTCCTAAAAGAACGGAATAATGGAACATCAGCGAACAATGAAACAGATGAAAAGGAAACAACTGCCGAGCCTGTCAATTATAATTTTCCCACCAAAGGAGTACGCCCTGTTGCCGTTATGATTGACAACGGGGGTACGAAATGTCTGCCTCAGGGAGGTCTTGATATGGCGCAGATAATTTACGAAATTCTTGTGGAAGGAGGCATTACAAGGCTAATGCCCCTGTTCTGGGACGAATATCCGGAAATGGTAGGCCCTGTGAGGAGTTCAAGACATTATTTTCTCGACTACGTAATGGAGCATAATGCTATTTACATACATTTTGGATGGAGCCCAATGGCAAAAAGGGACATCTCCAAATACAAAATCAACAACGCAAACGGTGTAGCAAATGGCGGCGAAATATTCCATGACATAACTAAAATTCGCGGCAATTGCCAGGACTCTTATACCAGCATGGAAAGCATAATGGGATATGTTAAAAAAGCGGGATACAAAACTCAAACAGAAAAAAGCCAGGTATTTGAATACAATATTCAGGATGTTACCCCCTTTGAAGGATACGAGGCAAAAATTGTAAATCTTAAATATTCGCATTACTCATGCTCATATGAATATGACGCAGCAAAATCGACATACAAAAGATTCAGAAACGGAAAACCGCATATGGAAAGGGTATCAGGCAAACAACTCAAAGCGAAAAATATAATCATACAATATATGAAGAATTACGATATCAAAGGTGACACGGAAGGACGGCAGGAACTCATTACCACGGGAAGTGGAAACGGCTATTACATAACCTGCGGAAAGGCAATAAAAATCAAGTGGAGTAAAACTTCCAGGAACTCTCCTACAAATTATACTAACGAAGAAGGAAAAAAAATTATGTTAAACCCCGGACAGACATGGATACAAATAATGCCTCTCCACGGTGAAGTCACATTAAGTGACTGATATTTCAAATAAATTGATCTATTAATTTAATGCAAGGGAGGAATCCTTATAAACAGGATCAGGTAACAGAATATCAAACAGTATGTTAGTATCAACGGCAGCAATCATTTACCTCTCAACTCCTTTACAATGCTGTCACTGTTTAACACCTCATTATTCTTCTACCCTCACAACATCCTTATCCGAGAATATGTCACTCTCATCCCTGCTCCTTGTTGAAAATTCAGATACAATTGCCCCCTCAGGCCCTCCCTGGAACCAGTGAAGGGTATTCGGGAAAATAGTGTACTGTTCGCCTGGCTTCAATATGATTTCGTGAAATACATTATATGCGCCCGGAGCATTTTTTGGCACCTTTGCCTTTATATTCCTGGCTGGCTCTCCTGAAACACAAAGATATACTTCACCCCATCTGCACCTGAAGGTCTCTTCCTTTCCCGGTTCACCTTCAACAGGCGGGTGTCTGTGCTCAGGGCAGGTCTGCCCAGGGAACAGTACAAGTTCCTTTGCGCAGGTCCTTTGGGTATTAACATAGGTAATAATTTCAAGTCCTTCGGCTTCAAGGTTGGAAAGCCCGAAGTCCGCAACCTCGATTTGCCCCTTTTCCTTCTCTGTCAATACAATACCCGCTTTTTCAAAATACTCAAGCGTCCTTTTTCTTGCATTTTCATATTCCTGTTTTGAAATCATAATATTCCCTCCATTTTTATCTATCATTCCCATACCCATACAGCATGAATATTTTATGTTTCATCTTAATTTACGGATAAAATATCTCCGTGAGCTGTTTGGCTATATCGTCCAGCAATCCCTTTGCCTGTACAAAATTAAATATAATATATCTCGTCTTAAGCTTATAGGCTTCAAGCATACTTCTTGTAAAAAGCTCCCTGCTTATTCCGAGTTCCTTAGGTGTACTTGCCGCCCCTATCCGTTTCAAATAACCCATTATTTTACGAGGGTCCGGTATTTCAATACTTTTTGGCAGGTAAGACCTCATGTATTCATACACGTAAGAAGTTATCACCGTCCCTACGGCAACGGAATTCCCGTGCAGCGGGTGTTCCTCTCCCCTTGCGATAGCGTCCATGTCCCAGTAATGGGCAAAGCTGTGCTCGGATCCGGACGCAGGCCTTGAATCCCCGTGAAAACCTATTGCAATCCCCGCAAGCAAAAGTGCTTCCATAAGATATTGTATGGATTTTTCATCCCTTCTTACTATGCCGTCAATATTTTCAATACACCTTTCAAGTGAGTTTTTCACCATATCCGCACATGTTTCACAGTACAATTCATTATTTATCACTCTTGAAAGGTTCCAGTCGGCAAGTGCGGTAATTTTCCCTATAATATCCCCAAACCCTGCGTTTATCATTTCTTTTGGAGCATTTCTCAGTATTTCCGTATCTCCTATGACAGCCGCTGGATATGTACCTTTAAGCGTTACTTTTCTTCCTTCTAAAACCGCCGGTGAAACAACGGAAGCATATCCATCCATTGACGGAGCCGTTGCAACGATAACATATGGTGTCCCCGTCTTATAGCTAAGGTACTTGCCAAGGTCGTTCAGTACTCCCGAACCCACTGAAAGTATCAACGACAAGTCACTGTCGTGTTCAATAAAAACCCTTCCAATTGCTTTCTCATCAGGTATGAGATGCCTTTCCTCCGGCGTATTGAATATAAATTCCCTTACCTGGTAGCCGCCGTTCTTCAAAAGCCTCAGTACCTTTTCACCGCATACCCTGTAGGTATTTGTATCGGCCAGCAGCAGTATTTCCCCTTTTTTGAAATCCGCAAGCAGTTCAGGTATTCTGTTTGAAACTCCGCTGCCTGTCACTATGTTTTTAATACCCACGGAATGCCTTCTACCGCAGGTACATTCAAATGACAGGCCTGCCATTTCATTTACATTAATCTCCTTTATGTCAAACAAGGCATACTACCTCCCGGTATCCATTATTTCCACTCATGACTGAGCTTCTTTCCACTTAAAAACATAATCATTAACATTTACGCCAAGCAAATTTGAAACCACCGGGCATTTTGCCTTCAAAAGAAAGAATATGCCCCTCTTCTCATCCGAAAGAGATTCATAATTGCCCTGGCCCTTGCTTATAACTATATCGGCGCTGTTAAATATATCAAGGAATTCCTCGCTGCACTCCTCGATAATTGCACCGGGTGCTGTACAGCCTGTTGAAATAATCCGTGTACAGGTGTCAAGCCCGGATGCTTTAGCATCTTCGACCGTTGCATCATTTATTACCGGTTCGCCCCTGGCTGCATATATGATATCAAGATACAAAAGTTCTTCGGCCAATACCCTGTCAAATACAGTCTCACCCGCATTATCCCCAATAATAAGGATGTTTTTTGCACTTTTCAGCTGATTTTCAAATACTTCCAAATCACATATGGTAAAGTCCTTTTCCAGTTCCTTTTCAACTGAATCTTCTATGTTCAAATCACTATACAACGCGGAATCTATTATATTCCCCGTGGCAGCCACCTTTAATGCCCGGTATAACCGGTTCTTTTTTTTGAAAAGAAATTGTTTAAGTATGGGATATACATCCAGCGCTGCTTTTATATTTCTTTCCTTGACCTCCTTATATGGATCTTCAGACCCCGTATGCTCCTTGACAATCCTGTGCATTGCCCTGCCCACATCAGGTGAATTTCTGTAGTCTTCATAATTCGATATGAGCTTTATTGTTTCTTTCATTATTTTTTCCTGTACATCAATTTTTTGTGTTGCCATTCTTGAAGCTTCAAGTACCTGTCTCAGTAAACATGGCAAACAGTCAAGAAATATTTCCACTTATTGCCTCCTCATGTATTCTACATTAAATTTATTAACGAAAAATCGATATTTCCTTCATCATCAACAAGTCCGGCGTCAGCATGGACATATTCTACCATACATGCAAACATCTCATGCGAACCTGTTACTATGGAATCCACAATCCTGCATTCGATATTGACAGGACAATCGTCCAATATAGGTGCATTTACCTTTATCCCTTCACTCAGTCTTACATTCATTTTTGCCAGCTTATCACCGTCACGTTTGCTGTTGTTCCCAAGGTATTCAAAGGTATCCTTATATTTTTTGTCGACCAGGTTTACAACAAGGTATCCCGACTCCTTTATCAGCTTATAGGAATAACGTGACGGGACAATTCCAACCATCAGCATCGGGGGATCATAACTGCAGTTGCAGCAATAGGCAACAGCCAGAACATTGTTTTCCCCGTCTTTCCCTCTGCAGGATACCAGTACTTTTGGTATGGGCTGCAGGCATGTTTTAAAATTAGCAGGTTTTTTTTCCATTAAAAATTCTCCTCTCTTTTTTGTTTACTGTTTTTTTTACCTGTTTTCTTAAGAAAAAACTTTCTTTTTTCATATGTGAATTCTTCAATCATATCCTCATCTTTAAGTTTTTTTATTATACTTTTATCAATATTCCTCTCTTTTAATTTTCTGTAAATAACTTCCTCCTTAACAGGATGCACGGATATAATACTCAGGAAATCATTTATCACATCATCGGCAAAGAAGAAACTCTCTCCTTCGTCTCCCGTAATTGCCTCAATCTCAATGTTTGTCAAATCATGCAAATTTTTAAACACTTCACCCAGTTCTTCTCTGGAAGGCCTTTCAATACCGCTTTCAGCTGGGGGACGGGTCGGAACCAGCAAATATATCATTGCCGGATTTAACCCTTTTATATAATTTCCGATTTTATCTATGCATTCCCTGCCTGTATTATATCCTTTCACCAGCATTGTCTCCGTTACAAGCCTTCCCTTAAAGCTTTTTGCAAACTCCAACGTACCTTTCATTATACTGTCAATATCAAGATGCCCATGCGGCCTGTCTATTTTACGCCATGTCTCGTCATCCGCAGCATCAGCCTTCAGTGACACCCAATCCGCTTTCATTAAGTCCTCTTTAACCTCATCCATCCATAACAGAGATGCATTTGTTATCACTGCAGTCTTCACTCCAAACTGCTTTACAAGTTCAATTTCCTTACCCAGATTCTTATCAAGTGTGGGCTCCCCGTCTGGAACAAATGTAAAGTAATCAACATGCTCATTTCTTTTATTCAGTTCCTTCATTTTTATTTCCGTCTCTTTGAATATATCATCAGGCCTATAGTACTTACGCCTCTCCGACTGCATCCTGATTGTCCTTCCAAGCTGGCAATAAACACAGGAATAGGAACATATTTTTGGCGGTATGTTGTTTATGCCCATGCTCTGCCCCAAACGCCTTGACGGAACAGGCCCGAAAACTATCATCTGTTTATTGTCATCCATTTAAACATCCCCTTTATCATTTTTATTATTATTCTCCAGTTTTGCCATTTCATCCACAAGCCTTCTCCATATATTCCTAATCTCATCTGTAACTGCTTTATTTCCCGCTTCGACCGGAGTTTTAAATTCCTGCAGCGCCTCCACTATGGAAGGATCAAAAGGTATTTTTCCAATAACGGGAAACCCGTTATCCAGGCAATACTGCTCCATATCTACGGCTATTTTAGGATTAAGGTCATATTTATTTATACAGACAAACGCGGGTATCCCAAAATGTCTTGCCACCCCCAGGACCCTTTCCAGGTCATTGCGCCCAGATTTTGTGGGCTCGGAAACCGCAACAACGGCATCTGTTCCGGTAATTGAAGCAATTACTACACAGCCTGTTCCGGGAGAACCATCTATAAGAAGCCATTCTTCATCCTTTTTGTAATTTTCCGTGTTTTTTCTCACTTCAGTTACAAGCTTTCCTGACCCCTCTGCACCGATATCAAGCATCGCATGGGAAAATACCCCTCTTTCGGTATCTGATACAAAGGTTTCACCCGTTTTTACCTCTTCAAGGCGTATTGCCTTGGAAGGACACACAAGTGTGCACGCACCGCATCCCTCACATTTCATTGGTATAATATTAAAATCTTCGCTTATTGCATCAAATCTGCACACTTCCCTGCATAAGCCGCAATTTACACACAATGACGGATCAATTACAGCTTCCTTCGCCCCAATAAAGTTTTCTTTTTTTAATTCTCTGCCCTCTTTCAATAAAATATGAAGATTTGGTGCATCGACATCACAATCAGCAAGCATTTTGTTTTCGACAAGGAGGCTCAAGGATGAAACCAGGGTACTTTTTCCAGTTCCCCCTTTTCCGCTTATGAATACAACCTGCTTCATCCGGCAGCACCTCCTTCCGCCTTTTCTGCAATATTTTGTATCTTTTCATAAAGCCTTATAAATTTATCTTTCCATCCGCCATTATTCTGAGCCGGAAGTATTCCATTAGAATAGTTTTCTGCAATCTCCCGGGAAAATGGTATTTCCATCAACAGTTCTATCCCCTCATTTTTGCAGAATTCATGCACCATCTTTTTGTTTTCTGAGGCTTTATTCAATATAACACCAAATGGCAGGCCCATTTTTTTTACAAGGCTTACGGCTATTTTCAAGTCATGCAGCCCGAAGGGTGTCGGTTCGGTTACCAGTATGCAGTAATCACAGCCTTCAATGGTATTCACTACCGTACACGAAGCTCCCGGTGAGCAATCCAGTATAACTGTCATATCCTCTTTCATACGTTTCCTTAAATCCTGTATTACAGGTATATTTACGGGCTCACCTATATTGAGTTTCCCCTGTATGAACGTATCATCCCCGTTTGCTTCAATAACCCCGATTGTCCTTTCCACTTCGGTTATTGCATCCACGGGACAGGCTATACCGCATGTTCCGCAGTGATGGCACAACTCAGGGAATACAATAACCCTGCCTTTAACAACGGCTAACGCATTAAACTGACAAGCCTTGGCACATTCACCGCATCCATCACATTTCTCAATATCTATTTCAGGCACCGCTACTTTCACCGGTGATTTGTTTTTAAATTCAGGCTTTAAAAATATTGACCCATTGGGCTCTTCCACATCACAATCAATATACTGGCTGCCCGGCAATGATACCGCCAGGCTTGCGGCAACAGTCGTCTTACCTGTACCTCCTTTTCCGCTTAAAACCGCTATTTTCATATCAACAAGCCTCCCTCTCCCCGTTACCCGCAAACAAACTAACTTATTGGGCTTATGCCCATAACTGTTTTCAATATTAATGATACACTTGATTCAACCATATGTCAATCACATCCGCTGTTTTGTTTTACTGTTATCTGTACTCCGATTACCATTCACAGCCCCCTCTTAGCTTGAAGAATATTTTCCTGAAATGAACGCTACAAGTTCAAAAGGCTGTAAGTTCAGCCTTACATGTCAAATCAAACTCGTTGAATGCTTAAAAATATAACGGGAATGCATTCAACTCAAACAATGATTTGATCTTATATTTGCTTCACAAACAGTCTCTAAGAACCTTTTGCTATGTATTTCATGAAAAAATTTCTTCAAGTAGATAAAAAGGGCTGTGAATGGTACCTATTTATCTGAATAATAGGACATTTTTAGGAAAAAGCATTGATTTTGTAATTATTTTGATATATTATAGATATATGTTTATGAAAATAATAACATAAGCAGCAACAGTTAGTCAAAAAATAAGAGCTTGGAAGTAAGGCAAAATTACAGGTAATAAGGGGGAATATAACAGTGAGGGAAGGGCTGATATCAAGGTATCCCGGTAACTGGCAAGGATGATAAAGGACATAGTTCCTTTATATTTCAACAGGATTGTTATTTTGGCATTTTGTAGAGGAGGTCAGTATTATAATGAAGTTTTATTCCCAAAAGAATCCTAATAAACTGTTAAAGGTCCATCTGGAAGAGGTATATCATAATGCATCCAAAGATGCATTATATAATGAGGAAATTAGAATTGTTTCACTGATGCATGATTTCGGCAAGTATACATCTTATTTTCAGGAATACCTCAATACAGGTAATGAAACTGTTCTTGGCAGGCATGGTTTTATCTCCGCTGTCGCTGCAGCTTTCGTTTCTTTTAAAACAATCAATAACAATAACTCAGCTCTGGATATTTACAGCTGCGTTTTGCACCATCACGGAAATCTTAGAAGCATCAGTCATAACCTTCCAAGAAGAAGGAACAAGATAAGTAAATTGTTTGACGCATCCTTGATGTTGAAGATAAAGAATACTCAAATAAGAATAGAGGATATGAAAAATAATCTTGACACAATCTGCAGTGAGTATGATGAATTCGGATATGGGGAACTAATAAGGGAGTTTATAACAGATGGTGATATTAAAAATATACTGATACAGCTGAAGAAAACAGAGCTTGTGGATGAAGAGGATTACATGAGACACCAGTACATATATTCACGGTTGGTTTATGCTGATAAAATAAGTGCCTCAAATACCACTGTGCCGGTTGAAAAATATGTTTCATACGACAGGCTTGAATGTGAAAGACAAAAATTTGTTTCAGAAAAAAATCCTCTTGACGAAATCCGAAATGATATTTTTAACACTGTTCAATCTTCCTTAGAATCAAACTACAATTCCGCCGACATTTTTTCAATAACTGCACCTACTGGAACAGGTAAAACCTTTTCAGGTTTTTTTGCGGCATTAAAACTAAGGGAACTTGCAAATATGAAAGGTAAAATAATTTATACATTGCCTTTCACGTCTATAATAAACCACAACTACAAGAGTTTGAAACAGTTGATTGAAAATTGTGAAAATGAGGATGACAATGAGGACAGCTATATATTGATGCATAACCTGCTGGGTGATATAAAATACAATGGGTCAGGAAACTCCGGTAAAGTGCAGGAAATTGAAAAAGAG
The DNA here is from genome assembly GCA_964486515.1 of uncultured Eubacteriales bacterium. Classification (GTDB taxonomy): domain Bacteria; phylum Bacillota; class Clostridia; order Acetivibrionales; family CAZANH01; genus CAZANH01. The sequence continues at coordinate 6,402 of CAZANH010000518.1, read as the reverse complement.
GACTATTGGTTAATGCAGGAACAGCTGCTGTTTGAATCCTGGAGCAGTGGCATAACCGTAACCACTTTTGTACACCTTATGGAAACCCTTATCGGTGTAAGAAATAAAATGCTGGAAAAATTCCATCATTTAGAAAACAGCATTATCATAATTGACGAGATCCAATCCGTAGATATAAAATACCACAAACTCATTGAGTACGTGTTGACTCTTGCTGTAAAGAAATTGAATTGCAAAATAATATTTATGTCGGTTACAAAACATGCCATTTTTAAAGGGGCATTAGAACTTCTGGACAGATATGAAAAATATTACAGGCTTTTTAACAGGACGAAGCTTCTGGTTGATTTAAAACCCGTGACCTGCAATAAATTTGTTGATAGATTTATCAGCAGCTATAATGAGAAAAAGTCATACCTTATAGTTTGTAATACCGTAAAACAGGCCCAGAAAGTTTACAACGTATTGGCAGCAAGTAAAGAGGTAAAAAACGATATGCTTTTTTATCTTTCCACAAATATTATTCCCTTACACAGGGAGAATGTCATAAATTACGTAAAAGACTTATTAAAGGAAGAGGAAAGGAAGCCATTACTTATTTCTACACAGGTTGTAGAAGCAGGTCTCGAGCTTGATTTTGACGAAGTCTATAGAGATATTGCTCCATTTGACAGTATTATACAATGTGCCGGCAGGTGCAACCGTAATAATCGGAAAAACCAGGGAAACGACAATAAAAATTTGGCTTGTGGCAGTGTCCACATTATAAATATGATATCGAAAAGTTCGTCAAAAAGTTTTGCATCCATGGTTTACAGACAAAAATGGTTGAACCTGACTATTAAACTATTGGACAACAGGGAAATAATTGAAGAACGGGAATATCTGAAAATGATTAATAAGTACTTTGAGTTGATAAATCAAAATACTTCGGATATTGAGTATGATAAATACAAGAAAGCCATAAATGGGTTGGATTTTGATAATATTGGAGAATTCAACATTATAAAGGGCAACGATGGTTATACGGATGTATTTATTAATGTTGACGATGAAGCAGAAGAAAATTTTGAATTATTTAATAGAGTAATGGACATAAAGAACATTACTGCAAGACATGATCAACTTTTAATAATAAAAGAAAATATCTTACAATACATCATTTCAGTGCCTTCGAAATATAGAACAAGATTTGAATCAAATCCCTACATGTTATTTCTTCCAAGGAAAGAATGCTGTGACGATGGAGAATATTCAAAAACAACCGGACTTAATCCAATTGACGATTTTGATCAATTCTTCTGAGTTAGCAATTCCAATTATGAAAGAAAAACCAAGTTATACCGGGAATTATATTGTAGAATCATCGTATTTCAAAAAATCATTCAAAGCCTTTGTATAGGTGCTCATGGTTCTTTCGTCGAAGCACACGATAATCACCTTTTCTATTGTATGATTTTTTTCAAGAAACCCTGATATCTCTTTTACTGCAATGCTTGCGGCACGCTTAAGCGGAAAACGGTACGCTCCAGTGCTTATAGATGGAAATGCGATTGTTTTTATTCGGTATTCAGCTGCAAGCTGCAGGGAATTCCGGTAGCAAGCAGCAAGGAGTTCATCTTCGTTATTATCACCGTGCCAAATCGGCCCTACTGTGTGTATCACGTGTCCGGCTGGAAGATTATATCCTTTCGTAATCTTGGCTTGGCCTGTTTTGCAGCCATTTAAGGTTCGGCATTCTTCCAGGAGCTTTGGACCTGCTACCCTGTGGATGGCACCATCGACTCCGCCTCCGCCAAGAAGTGTGGTGTTTGCAGCATTTACTATGGCATCTGCTTCTATCCTTGTTATATCTCCCTGTATTATCTCGATACGGTTCATTTGTATTTCATCCCCTTTTATCTTTGTATATTATATTACGGATTAATATAATCTGCAATACTGAGAGAGATCAGGATTAAAAACTGTGAAAAAGCTGATGATGCCTTGTTGTGTAACAGTCACAAATATTTTTCTGAAATATAAAAAAAAGTAATGTAGTGACTGTTCAAGTACCCCCTTATATACCAATTGAAGAAATACCTTTCTGAAAAAATGCTGCGGTCATCAAGAGGTTGTATATTCAGCCTTACAAGTCAAATCAAACTCGCTGAATGCTTAAAAATATAATGGGAATGCATTCAACTCAAACAATGATTTGACCTTATATTTACTTGTGAAATAACCTGTGCGTGCCCTTCGCTATCTATTTTAAAAAGGTGTTTCTTCAATATAAATCTCTTAGGTCCTTAATAGACACAGTAATGTATTTGTTTTGCGGTGGGATAATATTTGTTATATAATAAAAGCAATGTAAATATACGGGCTATAAAATGTAAATATACGGGCTATAAAAGGATGTGGGAATTTGCCAAAGACATATTTTAATGATGCGATTACAGGTAATTCGAGCATGCTTTGCTGCATAACTTCGAGAGGAGAGATTGTAAGGCTGTTCTGGCCGCATATTGATTATTCGCAGCATGTTGACAGGCTGCTTTGCGGATTGTACATAAAAGAACAGGGAAACAGGGTTGATTGGTTTGGCGGGGAGCATTGGGCATGCAGGCAGGGGTATGTTCCCTCCACAAATATTCTTGAAACGGTTTATGAGGATAAAAATAAAGCCATACTTGTGAGACAGACGGATTTTGCACTTGTGGAAAAGGACATTATGATAAGGCATTATGATGTCAAAAATATGGGCGGGCAGATTATGGATCCCGGTATTATGGTATATTCCTCTGCCATATCGTCTGCACAGGATATGAGGGGTAGTATGTTTGATTTTGACCATGATGCTGTTATACATTACAGCCATGACTGCTACCTGTCATTATCGGGAAGCGTTGATGCAGATGGGTTTCAAATAGGTGAAAATTCATTGGAAGCTGCGGAAAATGTTTCTTTGTATGGCTCAGACTGCATAGGTATGAGCAGTAAGGCAGCGGCAGCCTGGAATATGGGGAGTATTAAGCCGGGCGGGAACAGGGAATTTACGCTTTATATTTGTGCATCTGAAACCTTGAAAGGTGTAAAAAAGCTGATTGAAGAAACCAAAAAAGAAAATTACGGAAGGTTGTATGATTCTACCTGTGCTTATTGGAACGATTTTATTAATAAATCAACAAAAATAAAGGATATGAACAGGATTGGGCTGCCTGAGGATGGAAGTGTCACAAAAGAAGACATTGAAAAGCTGTATAACCGTTCACTGCTTGTTTTCAAGCTGATGTCCGACAAAAACACAGGAGGGGTTCTTGCCTCTGCTGAGATAGATGAGGGGTTTACCAGATGTGGCAGATATGCATACTGCTGGGGAAGAGATGCGGCTTTTATAACAGGGGCGCTAGACATCTGCGGGCTGACGAAAGAGGTTGAAAGTTTCTGCAGATGGGCTGCAAGAGTACAGGATGTTAATGGCTCCTGGTATCAAAGATATCATATGGATGGGAATCTGGGGCCATCATGGGGGTTGCAGGTAGATGAAACAGGAACGCTGATCTGGGGTATGCTGCAGCATTACAAAGTAACTGGCGACAAGGGATTCCTCTGTGAAATGTGGGATTGTATAAGGAAGGGTGTAGATTTTCTCGTGGGCTTCATTGACAAATATACAGGCCTTCCAATGGCAAGTTTCGACTTATGGGAGGAAAGGTACGGGGAGCATGCATATTCCATTGCAGCAGTGTATGCAGGTATTGGCGCAGGAATTGAAACAGCATGTATAACGGGCAGGGATGGCTGTAATATTGAACAGTGGAAAGAAGCCCTGAAAAAGATTCAGGTAGCAGTGGACAGGAATTTCTGGAAAGAGGACTTAAACAGGTTCATAAGAAGTGTAAGGGTAAAGCTTAATCCATGGGGAGAAGAGAATTCACAGGAAAGGATTGTAATAAAGGTAAATCCCAAGGGTTACGAAAGGGACGTTACCCTATATGACGATACTATTGATATAAGCCTTCTTGGGCTATGTGTTCCTTTTGAAATGTACGGGGCTTTTGATGAGAAAATCATAAAGACTGTCAGGGCAATTGAAAACAGTCTTTCAATCCATACCGGAGAAGTGGAAGAAGCGGCAAAAGCGGGAAATGAAGGAACGGCGCCAGAAATAGACAGGGGCATAATGAGATATGAAAATGATGGGTATATCGGCGGAAACCCATGGATAATTGCCACACTCTGGCTTGCTCTCTATTATTTGAAGACAGGGGAAAAGAAAAAAGCGGAAGGCCTGTTTTTGTGGACTGTAAGGTCCAGGACCGAACTTGATTTGCTTCCCGAACAGGTGGACAGGAATACAGGTAAACCTGCCTGGGTGATACCCCTGACATGGTCGCATGCAATGTTTGTACTTGTCCTGTTTAAGTTGTTGGAACAGGAATAATATTAATAAATACAAATTTTTAAAGAAAATACACGAGAAATTAATGGATAAATTAAAAAAATATGATAATAAAAGAGGTATGGTAATATGGCAAAGGCAAAAACCAAATTCATATGCCAGCAGTGCGGGTACGAATCCATGGGATGGCTTGGGAAGTGCCCATCATGTGGTGGGTGGAATACATTTGCAGAGGAAATACAATCTTTTGAAAAGTCGAAAAGCAGTTTCGCCGTTAAATCTGTTAATCCTGTTAAAATTGGTGAAATTGAGGTACGGACAGAACAGCGTTCCTTAACCCGGATAAAGGAATTTGACCGTGTAGTAGGTGGAGGGATTGTAAAGGGTTCGCTGATTCTAGTGGCCGGTGACCCTGGTATTGGTAAATCAACACTTCTTTTACAGGTGTGCGATAAACTGTCCGGATATTCAAAGATAATTTACATTTCGGGAGAGGAGTCATTGCAGCAGATAAGACTAAGGGCAGACAGGCTTAATATGGAAAATACGGGATTATTGATGGCAGGAGAAACCGACTATGATGCCATAGAAAGGCTTATAACTGATACTGCCCCGGAACTTGCAGTCATAGATTCGATACAGACGGTATTTAATGGCAATTTAACCTCGGCACCTGGAAGTGTAACTCAGATCAGAGAAGCTGCAGCGGGTTTTATGAAATTAGCCAAGGGTTTGGGAATTACGATAATAATTGTGGGGCATGTAACAAAAGAAGGAACGATAGCCGGCCCCCGCATCCTTGAGCATATGGTGGATACTGTCATATATTTTGAGGGTGACAGGCATTTAAGTTTCAGAATTTTAAGGTCTGTCAAGAACAGGTTTGGCTCGACCAATGAAATTGGTATATTTGAAATGAAAGATGAAGGGCTTGTGGAAATAGATAATCCTTCTATGGCAATGCTTTCAGGAAGGCCTGAAAATGTCCCGGGTTCTGTTATTATATCAGGTATGGAGGGAACCAGGCCTGTGCTTGTTGAAATACAGGCGCTTGTGTGTCCCACGGCTTTTGGCATGCCGCGGAGAATGGCAACCGGTGTTGACTACAACAGGGTTACGCTATTGATGGCTGTCCTTGAAAAAAGGGTGGGGCTTGAACTCCACAACTATGACGCCTATGTGAATGTTGCAGGTGGTATGAAACTTGATGAGCCTGCGTGTGATCTGGGTATGGTTACCGCAATAGCATCAAGCTTTAAAAATGCTGCTGTGAGTGCTGATACGGTAGTAATTGGCGAGGTTGGGCTGACGGGAGAAGTGAGAGCGGTAAACAGTATTGAGAAAAGAATAATGGAAGCGTCAAGAATAGGCTTTAAAAAATGCGTCATACCTGAGGGTAACATAAAAGCTGTGAAACAAAATAAATCCTTTAATAATATTAATATCCTACCTGTAAAAAATGTTGCACAGGCACTTGAAATTATACTTTCTACCTGAGGTTATACTTTCCTATCATTTTAATCCTTTCATGTTCTTTAATAAAGATATCATAAAGGTTCAGATCCAGAATATTACAAAGGGAAGCAAGATAGAACAGATTTCTTCCAATATCTTTTTCTATTGTATCCCTGCAGTTATCACAAAGTTTCCCTTCAACATGAGTACTCAATTTGTCCTTGATACTGTCAAAGTCTATTTCATCAGAAAAATTCTGCTTTTTTGCAGATATTTTCATACAGCCGCATTGTGTAACTGCCTTTGATATGGAACGGTTAATCCTTGAAACGGAATCCTGAAACTTTGTCATCGTATCAATGATGCTTTTGTTCCTGACAAGCATATCATCTACAAGATACTGGAACTCATCAACCATTATATCCTTCAAAGTAATCACTCCCCTTGATGAAATCAATTAATCATATCTTTATTATAAATGTATTTGAAACTTTGTCAACTAATATTTGGAAGACGAATACCAGTTCCTGTTCAGCGAGTTTGATTTGACATGTAAGGCTGAA
>CAZANH010000517.1:0-2295 GCA_964486515.1 uncultured Eubacteriales bacterium | reverse complement strand
CCAAGAAGAACACAGCCTGTAACATCTTCTTCAAGATTCAATGCCATGCCAGGAACTCCATTCTCAAACTCAAGCAGTTCACCATACATACAATCATCCAATCCCTGTATAACTGCAATTCCATCTCCTACGCTGATGACCTGTCCAACGTCTTTTGTTTCTGTTTTGAAACTGTAATTTTCTATTTGCTGTCTTATTATACGGTTTATTTCATTTGGTTTAATTTCCATAGCCATCCATCACCTCTAATTGCTGAAAAGTTCCTTCAGGCTTTGCAGCCTGCTTACTGAGGAAGCGTCTTCTATATGATTGTTTATTTTAACTTTAATTCCTCCCAGTAATTTTTTATCAATTACTACTTTTGACTTTATTTCCATTGCATTATACCTGCTCTTATATATATCATTGATTTTGTCAATCTCTTGCTGAGAAATTTCAATTGCTGAATATATTGTTATATTAAGGATATTCTGCCTTTCATCACCAAGTTTTTTTACTGTACCTGCCTCATCAATAAATTTTTCAACCAATTTCCTGTTTTTTTCCGTATCCATATTTGTTTCAACAACCTTCGAAGCTGCTAAAAGAGCAAGCCCTGCTATTTCACTTTTTATACCTGCCAAGACTTTCTGCCTTTCCTTTTCTATTCTTTCTTCAGTAGATGCTATTATAACTTCTGCTTTAACAGTGGCTTTATTAACAATATTGTCATATTCTGCTTCAGCTTTTATACGAGCAGTATTTATTATATTTTCAGCCTCATCTCTTGCATCTTTTAAAATTTCATTATATTTTTGTTTCAATTCCAAAGCTTCTGCCATTTCTTTTTTTGCATTTTCCATGGAATCGCTTATGGATTTTTTTCTCTTTTCCATAAACTTCGTAACAGGCTTAAAAAGTAACTTCTTCATTGCAATGTAAAGCACAATAAGATTTATTACAACAAATATAAATGTCGGTATATCTATATCCAACATTACCAAATCACCTTCTTATATAAAATACCATATTTTATTTCAATAATACCAGGAGCAGGGATAAAAGAAGTGCATATATAGCAGTAGCTTCTATTAGCGATGCTCCAAGTATAAGGATCCTCAATATCTTGTCTGACGCTTCAGGCTGCCTTGCCACTGACTCAACAGCTTTTGCCGTTGCCCTTCCTATTGCAAGCGCTGCTCCAAATCCTGTAACTGCAACAGCCAAACCCGCCATTATAATTGAAAATTCACTTGTCAATCCTTCCACCTCCTATTCTACCGCTTCAGCCATATACAAAAGTGTCAGATACACAAATATAAAAGCTTGAAGAATACCGTCAAACAAATCAAAATATATACTTAAAGCCGCGGGCAGAATCAATGGAATTGTAAGATATATAATCTCCATGATAGCAAATGCCGCAAGCACATTTCCAAAAAGTCGAAAAGAGAGCGATAACATTCTTATAAAGTTCTCCAGTATTTTCATAGGAAGCATTACTGGAACAGGTTCTACATATCCCTTAAGCCATCCTGATATCTTTTTTTGTTTTATGCTTGACACCATTACCATAGCTACAGACATAAAGCCCAAAGCAACTGTTACGTTTATATCCTTTGTAGGAGGTACCAATGAAATATTCGGCAGCTTATTAAAAAAATCAAATCCTGTTATTTTATATAACTGGTTCCATTTTGGAATAACATTGAAAACAGATATTGTATTTGAAACAATAAGAAATATGAACACTGTACCTACATAGGGTGTAAGCGCTTTCCAATGCTTACCTGCAATATCTTTTACAAAGTTATTTATTCCATCTATTAAAATTTCTATAATATTCTGTATCCCCTTGGGAATGGTTTCGAGTTTTTTTGAAACCAAAATAGAAAAAATTATAAGTACCGCCATTACAATCCACATTACAACAACAGAGTTATATACATCTATATCGTAATTAAACAGTTTAAATGAAAATATCACTTCATTTTTTAATTTTTCAAGTAGCTTACTGCCAATTTCCACTATCTCACCACCAATATCATAAAGCCGTAAAAAAACTTCATAAAGAAGATATTATCACATGAACAAGCTATAATCAAGATATTTTTACTTTTGAGGTGCTTATTTCAAATATCAGGGTTAGTATTCACAGCCCCCTTAGCTTGAAGAATATTTTCCTGAAATGAACGCTACAAGTTCAAGTGGCTGTAGGTTCAGCCTTACATGTCAAATCAAACTCGTTGAATGCTTAAAAATATAACAGGAATGCATTCAACTCAAACAATGATTTGATCTTATATTTGCTTCACA
>CAZANH010000516.1:0-9829 GCA_964486515.1 uncultured Eubacteriales bacterium | reverse complement strand
ATATGATGAATTGCGAAAAATGCTGGCAAGACTCCGGGATTACAAGGACGCATACCTTCTGTTTATACGGGATTACAATGCCCCATTCACCAATTCACTCGCAGAACGCGATCTGCGCCCATGTAAAACAAGACAGAAAATCTCCGGTTGTTTTAGAACATGGAAGGGAATCTCCAACTTTGTGAAAGTTATGTCGGTCTTTTCAACATTGAAAAAACAGAAGGTGGATCTCTTTACAAAAATCAAGGAGAAATTTATAGAGCCTCACTCAACGTTAATCATACCCTCTGGATAGTAACTAGAAAAGAATAGGGTAAATTCATTGGCAAAGTAATTTTATTGACACGATTTATATCTATAGTGCTTCAGATGATATTTTTCTATGTGAAGCTTATAACAATGAGCTAAAGGGATCATCCTTATGAATAATTAATTTTTACGTGTTTATTGTGCTTGCAAAATCGACTTACATAATATACAATAATAATATACAATAAATTATAGGAGAATGAATATGGCAAGAAACAGATCAATAGATAATGGTGTAAAATATACAGTTGTATTGCCTGAATCAGATATACTAAAGTTAAAAGAGTTAGCAAAAACCAATGTTATACGGTCCATAAATTCAGGAGTGAGAGAAGCTGTCACAGAATATATCACAAAGCTAAAAAAAGACATGTACACAAAAGAACTTTCAGAAGCCGTGAAGGATCCTGAATTTATTAAACGTAATAATAATGTACAGCAAAGCTTTGAATCTTCAGACAGGGAAACTGAGGAGATGATTACAGAATGGTAAAGAAATGGTCAATATACTGGGCTGATCTTAATCCTGTTATTGGTTCGGAACAGGCAGGCAAAAGACCTGTACTTGTAGTGTCAAATAATATTGTCAACAAGATACTGCCTGTGGTTACCATTTTGCCAATATCCTCAGTTAAAGAAACTGTAAAGGTTTATCCAACCGAAATATTTTTACCTATGGAGATATCCGGTCTTCCTAAAAATTCTGTAGCGATGGTTCATCAGGTAAGAACTGTATCAAAGCAAAGACTCGGAAGCGAATGCAGCAGCATAAGTAATGAAAAAACCATGCACAAAATCAACTCAGTAATAAGGGAATATTTTGAACTAGGCTGAGACTCCTTTAACTTCAATAGAGTGAATAATAACCACAATAGTCTACAATGTATCATTACATTACTTTTGCAGCTACTGAAGCAATTCCATTAACACATAAAGCACCTTGGCGGATTCTGCCCTGGAGGATTCCAATGTGGATAAGCTACACAGCTTTAATACTGTTTGGATTATTCATGTTCTTATTCAGTATAAGAAATGTCAAACACAAATGGATAATTTATTAAATTAACTATAAAAGAAGTTAATATTATTTTTGCCAGGTTAAAAAACTGTTAACTTTATTTTATCATTTACAACCTGTGCATAAATTGACAAAAGCACATACAATATAATATAATGTATGTGAAAAGAGGTGCTGCTATGGCAACTAAAAATATAACAATACGCATGGATGAAGAATTAAAAAAGCAATTTAGTAAATTTTGTGATGAAATTGGTATGTCAATGGGAACAGCAATGACCATATTTGCCAAAACTGTTGTAAAAGAGGGGCGTATTCCTTTTGAGCTTTCAGTAAAGACTCCTAATAGTGAAACTATCGAGGCGATGCTTGAAGCTGAAAAACTCAGTCGTGACCCAAAAACTAAGCGATATTCAAGTTTTATGGAAGCGTTTGATGAGGTAATGGCTGATGAACAAATATAACCTTGTTTTATCAAGCAGATTCAAAAAAGATTTAAAGCGGTGTGTTAAACGCAATCTTGATATTTCAAAGATGAATACTGTTGTTGAAATACTGCTTACAGGAGAGAAATTACCTGAAAAATATCAGGATCACCGGTTGTCAGAAAATTGGATCGGACATCGTGAGTGTCATATACAACCTGACTGGTTGCTGGTATACCTTATACAAGATGATGTGTTGGTACTTACACTCACTAGAACAGGCACACATTCAGATTTATTTAACAAAAAATAGCTTACCTTCATTCACAACCACCCAGCCACGTAAGATAACCCACCTATAGTGAACTAATCGCCTTTGAAAAAGCGAGCTTCAGGCTCTCGACGAAACAATGGTTGTTTCCACCGGTACGCTTCTGGGGTTTCCAACCCCACTACTGCTGGAATTGTTATCTCAATATCATTGTTTCTTGTAACACAGCAGGTATAGTATGTGGGTTATAGGAGGAATACTCCGAATAATAGCTAACAAAAAAACGGCGGGAGATTGTCCCCACCGTTTTTTTAACCTATTTAGGAATTCGGATTATACTTATGAAGTTTCAGCGCCCCTACCGATTCCCTGTCTAGTGCCGCGCATTTAGTTACCCTGGCCACCTTTATAGCCTGAACCTTTTCCATCGGCTGAGCCAGTTCCGTCAGCAGCGCCACTGCGCTTACCGACCATGCCGTTGCCCTTTCCAAAGCCGACGCTAAAATTCTTGCCAATACCTTCGCCAATTTTAGTTCCGTCACAGTTCGCAATACTGTTTAGCAAATTGTTGTAGATTTCATCGGCTTGCTCCTGTGTCAATGTTCCATCTATTACCCGCTGATCCAAAAGTGCTTTTCTCTGCTCCAGTATTTGTGCTTTGAACTCTTCCAGCTTATCTGTTTCATTTGCTATGGCCCCGTATGTTTTACCGGCTACTCTCTCATTGCGAAGTTCCTCAACGGTTTTCCCGGTCAATTCGGAAGCAATATCCGCCGGTGTTTTCACAGTCACTGCAAACGCAGCACCTGCAACTCCAAGAACTGAAACAATGGTTATTACAACTGCAACTTTCTTTAAATTCTTCTTCATGATTTTCACTCTCCCTTTCAAAATTACTTTAATTTTTAACATACTTCAATTCTAAAGCATAAATGTGATAGAAATATGATAAAAACCAAAAAGATATATGAAAGAAAATTATTTTTTTAATTCGAACCAAAAGGTTGTTCCCGAAGGGTTCCCAGTTCGTTTTGCTTCCATTGTGCTTGTGCTCACTACACCAAAAGATGCCCCATGAGCTTCCAATACACCTTTTACAATTGCCAGCCCCAACCCCATACACTTCTTCCTGTCTCCCGTATTATCTCCCTTATAGTACCTTTCCCATATATGAGGCAGCTCTTCCCGCGAAATTCCCGAGCCAGTATCCGATACTTCAATTCTCACACTGTCATTAAGTTCAAGCAGCTTTACTGCAATAGCTCCGCCGGAAGTCGTATGGTTAAAAGCATTGTTGATCAGGTTATATAAGACCTGTCCGATTCGCGATTCATCTGCCGTGACCATCAAACCGGAAACACCAGTCCTCGAAATGCTCACCCCGGACTGACCGCTGAGAATTTCATACCTTGCTGCTGTATTGTCAATAAGCTCGCTGATATTGAAGCTGGTTTTGTTCAGCTTGAAAAAACCCGACTGCAATTGCGAAAGGTTTAATATATCATCAACTAGTCGGCTCAGACGTTCTGCTTCTTCAATAATGATTTCCAGCTGCTTTTCCCTTCTGTCCTTTTTGTCCCCTGTCACATCCAGTATGGTCTCGGCATAACCGCGGATGAGGCTTAAGGGAGTTCTGAGTTCATGAGACACATTGGCAATAAGGTCTCTGCGGAGTTGTTCTATTTTTGAAAGTTGTTCCCCCATATAGTCGATAGTCTGTGCTAGTTCTCCTATTTCATCTTTCCGTTTGGATTTGATTCTTGCGGAAAGATCTCCAGCAGCGATTTTCTCGGTTGTGTTTTTTATTTTAAGAATCGGCCGGGTAAATCTGAGGGATAATATAAATGAGAATAGAAGAGAGCCTGCAAGAAGAATCAATGTGATAAGTAAGAGCTGTTTTTTTAGTATATTTGCTGTTTCCTCAACCGGAGCCAGAAGCATGGTAACAAACATTACCCCCGACGATTCTCCATAAAAACTTACAGGTAAACCAATTATTACAAATTCATTGCCAAAACGAGGATGTGACAGACGTAATTCCACATCTTTGCCTTCAAGGACTTCCTGAAAAGCCTGAGTCATGATGTTATTCCTCATCTTCGGCATATGCCCGCTTAAGCTTGTGTTTTCGATATTATAAACAGTTTTACCCTCTAGATTAAACCATTCAATGCCAAGGTTGTTTGTGAAGGCAAAGTCGTCAAATCTGTCCTGAACATCAGCCATATCGTCATCACCAGAAAGCTGCGCCATGGCAGTAACCTGCCTTCTGACATTTGAGATGCGCATACCTGCATAAAAGTTTTCCAAAAACACGATTTGAAAAAGCCAGAGAAGAATCAAAATAAATATAACCAATATCATCATAGCTGTCCAAAGCTGAAACCGGATTCCTTTCATCTTCTCCTCCTCCTAGCATACTGTGTGTATTTTCACACAGTATCTCAAATTATTTTGTGCCTGTCAAGAATGTTTACCCTGGTGCGGACTCGTGTTTCACCTCAAACTTGTATCCCGTTCCCCAAACGGTTACAATAAGCTTCCTGTATGGTCCCAGGGTCTCCCGCAGCATTTTTATGTGAGTATCCACTGTCCTGTCGTCTCCTATAAAATCATACCCCCAGACCAAGTTTAAAAGTTGGTCTCTGGAAAATACTCTGTTCTGATTATGTATAAAAAAGTTCAGAAGTTCATATTCCTTGGGTGTCAGGCTGACAGGTTTTTCATCCACATACACATTCCGGGAATCAAATTCTACCAAAAGTCCTTCATTTTTAAAGGTCTCCCCTGCATTATCATTACCCGCCGTCAGTGTGCTCCTGCGAATGATTGCTTTTATACGGGCCAGCAGCTCCTTTGGACTGAAAGGCTTTACGATATAATCATCCACTCCGAGCTCAAACCCAAAAAGCTTGTCATATTCCTCTCCCCTTGCTGTCAGGATGATAACGGGCACATCGGAGGTTTTCCGAATTTCCCGGCATACACTCCAACCATCCATTCTCGGCATCATAATATCAAGAATAACAAGCGAATATTCATGCTGCTGGAATAACTTCAGTGCCTCCACTCCGTCAGAAGCTTCATCTGCCTCAAATTTTTCAAGGCTTACGTATTCCCTGATAATCTCGCGTATCCGAGCCTCATCATCCACAATCAATATTTTAATTTTATCCATTTCGCCACCCCGCTTCTAATACCCTCTGAGGATATCCTCAGTATTGTATATACTCTAGAATTTACTGTTATTTAATTTTCCATCATTATTTTATTAAATTACTTTTCATTATAACTTCTCGATCCTAGCTTTCATATCTATTATACCATCAGGAAAATACTTTGCAGTATTTAAATTTCTCATAGTGCATAAATTAATCGTGCACCATAATATGACAATTATACTGATCTTTCTATTATATATTAAATCTCAAATTTATAAGGAAGATGTATTTTCTGTGTTTTGATATTTCCTTTTTCATCGCAAGTAATAAGGATTTTGAGGTATTCTCCGTTTTCGTAATTGTATTTTGTTCCGTTATCGTCGTAAAAAATGAACCCCATCCGAGTTCAGAATTTTTAAGTATGGTGTGTGATTTTATATTAATATAAATGCTTGAATGGTTGAACAGTCACCTGTCATGAAATAGATGAATGTATCAAGTGATTAAACTTATAAAATATACAAAAATATCTGTGCATATTTTCTGATATATGATATACTATGTCAAGTTATCGGCATCATACAATGTAAAGATGCAAGGTATATAACGCGGATTGTGTGGGAGCTTATAATATACTTAAAAAGTACCTGTGTAGGATTGGTCATAAAACCATTCCAGCAGTAGTGGGGTTGGACACCCCGAAAGTGTACCGGTGGAACAACCATTGTTTCGTCGAGAGCCCGAAGCTCGTTTTTTCAAAGGCGATGTAGTTCACAATTATTATGGCCTGTTTTAATACTTTTTAAAGGGGAGCAAAATATGATTACAAGAAATGACATAAGGAATGTTGCAATAATAGCTCATGTGGATCATGGGAAAACAACCCTTGTGGATGGTATGTTGAAACAAAGCGGTATATTCAGAGAAAATCAGACAGTTGCGGAAAGAATAATGGATTCCAATGATCTGGAAAGGGAAAGAGGCATTACCATTTTTTCAAAGAATGCTTCTGTAAGTTATAAAGGTGTAAGGATTAATATCATAGATACTCCGGGACATGCAGATTTTGGGGGAGAGGTTGAACGTATACTTAAAATGGTGGATGGCGTACTTTTACTTGTAGATGCCTTTGAGGGGCCTATGCCTCAAACTCGTTTTGTACTGAGAAAGGCGCTTAATTTTAATTTAAAGACTGTTGTAGTGATTAACAAAATTGACAGATTGAATGCAAGGCCTCAGGATGTAATGGATGAGGTTTTAGATTTATTTATTGAGCTGGGTGCGGATGAAAATCAGCTGGAATTCCCGGTTATATATACTTCGGCGAGACAGGGACAGGCTTCTGAAAATCCGGATATAAAAGGTATAAATCTTGCCCCCCTTTTTGACGCCATAATTAATAGCGTACCCGCTCCTGTAGCAGATAAAAACGGGAATCTGCAGTTTCTGGTTTCCAGTATTGATTATGATGAATATGTAGGACGTATAGCTATCGGCAGAGTTGAAAGAGGAGAAGTTGTTTCTGGTGGACAGGCAGTTACATGCAGGATGGGAGAAAATGAAACGCGAAACATAAAGATAGGGAAACTATACAGATACGAGGGTTTGAAAAGATGTGACGTTTTAAGGGTGAGTGCCGGAGACATAGCTGCTTTATCCGGTGTAGGCAGTATTAACATAGGAGATACGATATGTGCCCCGGATTATATTGAACCTTTGCCTTTTGTGGAAATAGACGAACCTACGATTACCATGACATTTAGTGTTAACAACAGTTCCTTTGCGGGGAAGGAAGGAACTTATGTAACTTCAAGACATATAAGGGACAGGCTGTTTAAGGAACTTGAAACAAATGTCAGCCTCAGTGTTGAGGAGACAGAGTTGGCTGATTCCTTCAAGGTTTCAGGACGAGGGGAGCTTCATCTGTCAATCCTTATAGAAACAATGAGAAGACAGGGATATGAATTTCAGGTTTCAAAACCAAAGGTTATTTTAAAAGAGGTTGACGGTAAAATCATGGAACCGGTTGAATATCTGATGATTGATGTCCAGGAGGAATATACGGGGATTGTCATGGAGAAACTTGGCATAAGAAAAGCAGATATGGTAAATATGCATGGGACAAAGCAGGGCTATATGAGACTGGAATTTCGAATACCTGCCAGAAGCTTAATAGGTTACCGTTCAGAGTTTTTAACCGACACCAGAGGAAATGGTATAATGAATCATATGTTTCATGGGTTTGAATCCTATAAAGGTGAAATACAGGGACGGAAGCGGGGCTCAATAGTTGCGTGGGAAACCGGAGAGGCGGTTACTTACGGGCTTTACAATGCACAGGAGAGAGGCGATTTATTTATTGAGCCGGGCATGAGGGTTTATGAAGGAATGATAGTAGGTGAAAATGCCCGTTCAGAAGATATAGTAATTAATGTCTGCAAGAAAAAGCATGTGACAAACATGAGGGCGTCAGGTTCCGATGAAGCATTAAGGCTCACACCACCCAGAAACCTTAGCCTTGAACAATGCCTGGAATTCATTTCTGAGGATGAATTGGTTGAGATTACTCCTCTTAATATACGTATGAGAAAGAAAATACTCGACACTGCATTAAGAGCAAAATCCAAAAACAAATCCTGACAGATGTATGTATTGCGTTGTCCTGTAATATATGTAATAATAAAGAAACATTGATGTTTCAACGAAAGGATGGCAGCAGGACAATGGATGAGAAAAAAAGGTTGTTTATAATGAGAATAGTGGCTTTGATTGTTACTTTTTCATTCATGTATCCTGTGACAATACTTTTAAGGAATATCTTGTTCGGAAATGATGGAGGGTATTTGTTTATTCTTCTGTTGTCAGTATATACAGCAGTAGGATTTACTGCAGGCTCAATGGTTGCCGGGGAAAGAAAAACAATTTTTGATAATATATATTTCCTATTAGCCTTAATACTCATACCTGTAGTTGTTACAGCATTTGCCTGTATCGGGTCGGGTTTATGGAGAGTTGTTTTTGAAGAGGTTTGCCTGGGCTTTTTTTATGTCACCGCATTGAGGACCGGTGTAAAATCCATGGATACAATACTTGAAATGAGACGGGTATATACCGGTGCTGTTTTTATCCTGTCTTCACTTATGATTTCACGTTACCTGGAAAGCTGTATGTATTTAATGAACAGGACGATTGTATTTTCCTGTGTTTTTGTCGTATTATCAATGCTGTACAAAAACCAGGAAGCGCTTGATATCAACCTGCTCTCAAGGAAATGCGAAGATAAGGCTTCACTACCGCACAGGATAAGAAGTTTTAATGTAATTAGCGTACTTTCAATGACAGCAATAGTTTTTCTGCTTTTTTACTTCAAAGGCATTATGGTTTTTTTATTGGAAACTGCAGGTAAAATATTGGGGTTTCTTATAATGGTGTTCTTTAAAATAATGGCCCTGCTCATGCCGGGAGGGACAGAAGGCGGAGCACAGCATGGTGAGATGCAAAAACCCGAATTGCCGGTAGATGAAAGTAAAGGCAGCCCGATTCTTGATATCATTTTTAAACTGTTATTTCTTATTATTGCCATATATCTTTTGTACAGGATAGCACCTGTTATGTTTAGAAAGCTTAAAGCTTTGATGGAAAAAGTATTTGATATAATAAAAAGACTATTTGCTTTGGGAAAAAGTGATGCAAAAAAGGATATTGAAGAATATATTGATGAAATTGAGATATTGAAACCTACTGAAAAATTAAAGAATGGGAATATTAAAAAGAGAAAAACTTCAAGAAGCCTCAGAGGGTTAAAAAAAATAAGTGACCCTGTAAAAAGGATAAGATATATGTATGCACTTTTGCTCGATATGCTGAATGCAAAAAGGCAATTAATAAAACCGGAGTTTACGGTACGGGAAATATGCAGGGAAGTTTCGCCTTTAATGAATAGCGAAGAAGCGATGAAGGATTTTACGCGCATCTATGAAAATGTGAGGTACGGTGACAGGGTACCCGGCAGTAGCGAGATATACACTGCGGAGCAGAACTTCAAAAACATAATAAGCCAATCCTGATATTTGTAACAATTCCAGCCTGAAATAATAAAATATAATATGGTTCTGCTGCAATAACTCTAGATTTGAAAAAAAGGGGTGAAGGTGATTCTATGGAAACTTTAAGGTTGAGCTCTGTAGGGCCTTATGTGAAATTGATACAGAGCCTTCTGGCAAAGATAAGGTATAATCCGGGGCCTGTAGACGGGATTTTCGGGCAGATGACCCAGACAGCGGTCATAGCATTCCAGAGTGATAACGGGTTGGTTCCTGACGGTATTGTCGGTCCGTCAACATGGGGAGCGTTTGAAAGTTTTCTTCGCGGTTATGACAGATATTCAATAAAACCGGGAGATACCCTGTATTTGATTGCAAGAAAATATTTTACTACGGTTTCAGCAATACAGACTGCAAACCCAAGCCTTAATCCTCTGAATCTGTTCATTGGGAGTACTATAACAGTACCTTACGGTATTGATGTTGTATTTACCGATATTGATTATACCTATGAAATAATGGAAAGGGATATATTCGGGCTTAAAGCGAGATATCCGTTTTTGGAGACAGGGATTGCGGGAAGAAGTGTTTTGGGTAGGAAT
>CAZANH010000515.1:0-2849 GCA_964486515.1 uncultured Eubacteriales bacterium | reverse complement strand
AGCCAGTGAGCTTTTAGCGCTTTGAAAATAACCCGCCTTTAAAAAGGCAGGTATTAGAAAGAGGTAGAAATATTCAACTACCCGCCACTGAAGTGGCAGGCTTGTACGACGCCAGTTTTTACTTTAGTCGACTTTCAGTCGAAAACATAACCCCTGTACTTTAGTGCAGGAGTAGTTAAGTTAACGAAATTACATCTGTTACTATAAAAAAATGAAATATTGTATTAAATCAGGAATAATTGCTAAATAATAAATATATGCAAAAGAGAGGTGCTTGAAATACAAATGAAAATTAACGGAGGAATATATGGAAGACAGTATGAGGATAATCATGTTGTCCTGGGAATATCCGCCAAGAATAATAGGTGGAATTTCAAGAGTAGTACAGAATCTTGCACAGGAGATGAAAAGAAAAAATAATGAAGTACATGTTGTTACATGCAGAGATAACGAACAGGTTGTTGAAGAAGATGACGAAGGAGTGCATGTCCATAGGGTTAAATTATATGATATAAAGTCAAATAATTTCATCGAATGGGTTCACCATTTTAATTTTGCTCTTATAGAAGAATGTATAAGGCTTCTAAACAGTAAAAAGAAGGTATTTGATATCGTTCATGCCCATGACTGGGTAGTTGCGTTTGCAGCAAGAATACTAAAGTATTCATATGGTGTTCCTGTTATTTCAACGATTCATGCAACTGAAGCGGGAAGAAATTATGGAATTCATACTGACATGCAAAAATACATTAGTAATGTAGAATGGTGGCTCACATATGAGTCATGGAAAGTTATTGTTAACAGCAGGTATATGTATAATCACGTAAAGGATTTATTTGATATTCCTGAAGATAAAATGGTTGTAATACCTAATGGAGTTAATCCTAAAAGATTCAACGGGTACGAAAGGGATTATAAATTTAGAAGAAGATATGCATCAGATAATGAAAAGATTGTTTTTTTTGTAGGAAGGCTTGTTAATGAAAAAGGTGCACATATTTTAATTGATTCAATACCAAAAATTATACAGTACTATCATGATGTTAAATTTATTATAACAGGAAGGGGAGAACAGTTTGATTACCTGAGGAGACGTGCGGCGGAACTTGGGATATCACACAAGGTTTATTTTACAGGTTATGTAAGTGATGAGGAACTGTGTAAATTATATAAGTGTGCGGATATGGCTGTATTTCCGAGTATATACGAACCGTTTGGAATTGTAGCGCTTGAAGCAGCAGTAGCAGGCATACCAGTTGTTGTATCGGATACAGGAGGGCTTAATGAAATTTTAGAACATGGAGTGGATGGTATGAAATTTTATACGGGGAATTCTAACTCTCTTGCTGACAATATACTTGAACTTTTATTCAATCCGGATAGAGCGCTGAATATGGTTCAAAAAGCAACAAAAAAAGTAAATCAATTCTATAACTGGGAGACAATAACGGAAAAGACACTCGAATTATACAGTGAGGTAATTGTAATAAATAAATAATAAGAGGGAAAAATGAAGATTGTGAAGGAGGTTTTTTGTGTCAAAGAATAATAAAAAATTAAAAGTCATTCCTCTTGGAGGGGTGCAGGAAATAGGCAAGAACATTACAGTATTTGAGTATGGAGAGGACATTATTGTTGTTGACTGTGGTATTGCATTTCCGGAGGATGAGATGCTGGGTATAGATCTTGTTATACCTGATGTTAGTTACCTTGTAAGAAATAAAGATAAAATAAGAGCAATCATTCTAACTCATGGGCATGAAGACCATATAGGAGCGCTTCCTTACATATTAAAGGAAATTAATATGAATACGCCGATATATGGTACAAAAATGACACTTGGATTGCTTGAATACAAGTTCTCTGAACATAAAATTTTGTCTCAGACAGTTTTAAGGACTATTAAGCCTGGAGATTGTGAGGAATTAGGTGTTTTTAGTGTAGAATTCATCCGTTCAACTCACAGTATAGCAGACACGGTTTCACTGGCAATAGATTCACCTGTAGGGCTGATTGTTCATACTTCTGATTTTAAAATAGACTACACTCCCATAGAAGGTGAGTCTATTGATCTGGCACGTTTTGCGGTACTTGGACATAGGGGAGTACTGCTTCTTATGGCTGACAGTACTAATGTCGAAAGAGAAGGTTATTCGATGTCAGAGAAAACAGTAGGGGCTGCTTTTGAGGAAATATTTATGAAGGTTAAAAGCAGAATACTTGTTGCTACATTTGCTTCTAATGTTCACAGAATTCAGCAGATTATAAATTCTGCTGTTAAATTTGAGAAAAAAGTTGTTATATGCGGCAGGAGCATGGAAAATGTTGTAAGAGTATCAACAAATCTGGGATATCTGAAAGTACCTGATGGTACAATTATTGACATGGACAATATGGGCAGATACGATTCGAATGAACTTGTAATTATTACAACAGGCACACAGGGAGAGCCCATGTCTGCACTTTCAAGAATGGCCGTATCCGATCACAGGAAGGTGGAAATAGTTCCGGGAGATACCATAATAATCTCAGCAACGCCTATACCAGGAAATGAAAAGTTTATATTCAAGGTTATCAATGAACTTTTTAAAAAGGGAGCCAATGTTATATATGAAGCTCTTGGAGATATACATGTATCAGGGCATGCTTACAAGGAAGAGCTGAAGCTTATTCACAAGCTTGTTAAACCTAAATATTTTATGCCGGTTCACGGTGAATACAGACATTTGAGACAACATGCAAATCTTGCAGAATACCTTGGTATGCCTTCTGAAAACATATTTGTAATGGATATTGGCAATGTCCTTGAACTTGGACAGGACACTGCAAAAATAAACGGAAATGTGTCT
>CAZANH010000514.1:0-7811 GCA_964486515.1 uncultured Eubacteriales bacterium | reverse complement strand
TCTTTTATATAACCATTTGTATAAGCTGACAATGCTTTTTATATGACCACGGTAGTTGATGTTTAGCTTTCTCAAGTCTTGGACTAAAATTGAATATTTATTAGGCTCAATGTATGTAGCTCCTTTATAAAAACCGCACTCTTTAATTTCATCTATTATGTCATCAAAACGTTTTGAAGCTAAAACATTATTATCAAGTAAAAGGAGGTTACGCTTTTTACCGAATTGTTCTGTAACATACTTTATTTGATCTTTTATGCTAATATAACAAATAAAATTGGGTTCAAGTGTTGGTACAGCACAAAAAGGACACCTATTTACACAGCCACGAGTCATGTATGCATAATAACCATCATTTTCAGGGTAAATATAATTAATCTCATTTAAAATTGAGTAATCCAACGGAAGATGATCAATAATAATTTTGTTATCATCATACTCACCACCTTTGTCTAAAAGACCGATATGAGGACGAATACCAGTTTCTTTTTCGAACTCATCAGGGAGAAGTGTAGCAGCAATACCTCCAATCTTAACTTCATTAATACTTTTACAAACATGTTTAAAAGAGTTTATTGTATCAATTGTTTGCTTCCAATAAAATGTAAACAATGTAGTAATACATACCCTATCCCATTTAGGATCATCTAAATACTCCTTTTTATTAAAATATCGCCTATAGTACTTCAGATTTTTACCTACTAACTGACTTTTACTCAAAGCTGTAAGTTCAGAATACTTTGTAGATAAACCCTTTTTAATATATTGAATAATGTCCTTTCGGTGTTCTGCCCATTCAATAGAGTTATCATTTGCAGATAGCTTTTCATACAACTCTTCGCATATTTGCTCTAGTATAAAATCTGTAAAATTCCCCTTGAAGAACTGAACTTCGTCACCGAGCATCTTATGATAAGTAGCAATTTTCATAAGCCCTATGGGAGGATACTTATTTTTATAATTTGGTTCAATTAATAGAATTCTTCTTACCATTTTTTAATTCCTCCTGTATTTTGTTGATTAATTCCTCGCTTTGTTCAGGAGGTAGATTTCGTACAATAATATCATATATATGTGACACCAATTTCCTCTGTTTGTCCGGTAAATTTGAAAGCTCATCAACCAAATATCCCTTTTTGTTTTTTTGAGGTTCTTTTATATAGACTTGTGGTGTCAATGGCTGTAGAGTTGGTTTTGAAAATCCAGCATTTTCTAATAACTTGTTGTGGTTGTTCTCAATGTGCTTAAGAACAATACCAAAAACTTCATCACTCTCAGCTTTAACCTTTAGCCGTGCTATATCTTTCTTTGCTTTTTCATCTCCTGTTTTTGCAACTTCAATATCCTGCTCAATCTTTTGCTTTTCCCTGTCACTCACAAAACGTCCGTTCTTTTCAGAATATTCATATTCTTTTTTAAAGAGATCAATCTCTTTTTTATAAGCATTTTTTGCACGATTTGCATCATTGTACAATGAGTGAAGTGTTGAGTAAAAGAAATATTTAAGTTGCGCCTCAAACTCATTCCTCACAATGTTTTCGTTAAAGTAATCTCTTCGCGCATTTGGAGTTAACTCCTTATGTACTGCGTGTACCTCGCCAATAAAATACAGATTTCCTCTTGCTTCCTTAAAAAGAGGAACTAATGTACGTTCATTACCGATTTGGATATTTGATTGGCGTAGTCTTATGCCAGCGGTTTCATTCTGTGAAAATGGAATTTGTTTTTCAAAACGGCTGATTCCATACCACATCCAGGCAAGTAATTCCTCATTATCATTATAAAATTCCTTAATTTTTATATCATACACATCATCATATTTTCGGCGTTGTCCTGCGGGATTCCTCTCAAAAAGAGTCGTTGTATATGGTTTTAAGATATCTTCACCATCCACAAATATTTTATATTCATTTTTCGGAAACCCCGTTTCCTCAAGATATTGATATATTTTCTGCTTATAATAGAATTTACTGTCATAAGGCACAGGTGCGTTAAGAGCAATATATTCTTTAACTTTTTCTGTATCTAGTAAGTCGACATTTTCATTTGTAATATTGAGCAACTCTACAATAAAATAATGATCATCAACAAGACATTCTTCGTATTCATATGAAATAATTTTTTGCAGAAGCGTTCCCGCCGCATCTTTGACATTTTTATCATCAAGCATTTTACTAAGTGCTTTTGCATCCCAATTCATAATTACTCTTTGGTTTTCCCCTTTACTCGTGGTTATGAAGCGCATTTTTTCACAATAAGCCAATCCTCCTAAACGGCCAATTCCTCGGAACCCTTTAGCTTCACCTTTTATTTTATCTGAATCTGCAACATATGCTAATATAGATTCTATCATATCTTGTCTAACTCCAGTTGCATTATCTTTTATGGTTATGTTTCGACCATTTTTATTAATTCTTATATCAATAAATAACTCTTCATTGAATAATGAATTCTTTACTGCATAATCAATCTGATCAGCGGCATTCTGTATGTATTCTCTATAAATAATTTTTGAATCTTCATACATACCGCGAGTTAGATTCTCAATTGCATTTTTACCTATTTTTATTTCTTTCACAGTATTATCCCCCTAGTTACTTAAACTGTTTATAAATTGGTTCCGGAAATTTAATATTAAGGAGTGACCTAAAAATCGGATTTTGAATAATATATTCTCCCTGCTTTAAGCGTGTCATCATGTTTTTATAAACAGAAGGAATATACTTATACTCACTATTGGAAAGTTCAATTGCATTAGTCCGACCATATGCAAATGTAGAACAGTTACCGGAAACTCTATTATGGATAGCACTTTTAAATTGCTCTGCTGCAAACAATATCACGCCTAAAGAACGTCCCCTTTCAGTAATATCAAGTATCTGATTTAAAATGGGAGAATCCTTTGGAGAGTCTTTAGAAGCGAACTTGTTCAATTCATCGATAAAGACAATAATTTTTGCAGGAGGGCATTTGCCGTTACAATAGTTCTTCTCTTCTAACTGAAAGTTATATAGTCCCCGAATAACATTGCCAAATACATATGATTGCATGTCGGAATCCAGTTTAGCAATATCTACAACATATACATCATTTTTTTGAATATCCGATATCTTGTCTGCAATACGAACTTCACCATTACTCTCATCAAGATCATTAAACAGAGGATTATGATATACAGATTTTTTTATATGCCTCGCAAATTTTCTCCAACTTAAAACGCCAATTTCCTTATTTTTTGAAGACGTTGTATTACCTGCTTCACATTGTTCCTCCAGCTTCTTAATAAAATTCGGCCATGTTGAAATTATGTTAAAACCATTTTGCCCATCTATAATTTGATTAATAATTCCAGCCATTGTTTGTGTAGAATCTTCAACATTTGAAAACATTAAATCAATGGAGTCTTTGTCTTGCTCATATGTAAACTTATATTGATATGCTTTTTTTTGCTGTTTTTGTTTGTTAAAAAGCTCTTTTGGGACATAAGAGTTGGATTTTGTTTTTGTTGAGTATGGATAAAAATACTTTACCTGGCTGAAAGGCTTTGTCGATAGTTCAAGCATCTTGTACATAACTTTTATTGTTTCTGCGTCATCTGTTCTGCCCTCAAAATCATTTGGCTCGTCGATGGCCAGTAGATCACGTCCTTTGACATTGAAGACAACGAAGGCAACGCTTTCATTTTCAGAACCTTCCTCTTGCGTAGAAAGATATTTGTCTTGGATCGCTTTCAAAAGAAACATTGCATATGATGTTTTTGTAGCCAACCCTGAAATACCAGAGATATTCAAGTGAGCACCTTCTGGTCCAATTAAAAATTTTGAATCAACCATTACTGGCATTGTGATTTTATTGTCGTCACCTGAGTTTTCATACATTTCAATATATCCGCATACTAAGGGGTTTTTTATATCCGCAAGTCCAAGAGCTTCGCTTATCTCATCTCTACTTGCTAAATAGACTTTTTGTCCGCTCTGAACAGGAATAAAAATATTTTTATCATTTCCAACTACATTTGCTTTCGCATAGTTCATACCTATACGAAGTGTTGGAGTATCGGCATTTACATCTCCAAAATCGTTTGATATAAAATTTGAAAGGAAACTTGCAGAATCAGTAATATGTGAAATTTCTTCTATTACTGCAAATGTTTTGCTTCCGTTGATATGTTCAACCTTAACCACATCAAACGGATTGAGAATTAAATCAATATTCGTCCAAAAGCAAAAACTATCAATAGTTGTTGGAACTTTTTCTGTTGCTATAACACGTCCTATTAGTTTCATGTTATACCCCCCTAAAATAGTTGAATAAATAAATCATTACTTAAATACTTGCTTTTTACATATTGCTCCGTTAGGTAGATGGGATATAGGTGATTTGCCCATCTATTATCTGAACCGTAGCAAACCGGATTCCGCTCATTTATCAAGTATGCAGTTATATTATTTATATCGTCCGTTTCAATACCATGAATCCGTTCTTTTTCGGTTACGATAAGCTTTTCAACTTTTAGTACGCCATCAAAAATACTATGTGTGTATCGTGCATCTCTAATCCGAAGATACCAGACGCAAAAATCTACATCCGCACGTGATGAGGTATACCGCAAGGCAGGTGTTCTCTCATAAGATTTTAGATTTGCAATTCTATTTGAGTTTGTTCCTCCACCATGCACAAGACATTTCGTTGGGTCAAATGACTTAGACACACCAACAACTCGTCGATAATTATTACGAATATGTTCACTACTTAAGTTTAATGCATTTTTATTCTTTTTTGTAGATATTTTCTGATAATCAAGAGAACCATCTTTAATTAAATAGTTTGACTCATTCAACTTTCCTGCTGCAACCAAATCTGCAACCAATTGCTTTTCTAGTTCAACCATATAGTCTTGAATTTTTGCAATTCCTTTATTTTCATATTTATCGTCTTTATTTGTATCATAAATCAACAAATCATTAAACTGAATAGGTTGACAGCCATTAAAACGTATATTGTTATTAATTCTTTCTATTAAAGGCTTTGCCTGATCCTGACCGTCCCAATCAGTGCTAAATGCCCGGTCTGGCAAAGCAATAACAAGTTTTCTTTCAAATAACAGAGCTGGTTGTAACTTTAAATCACGACGTTCACAGCAACCTACACCGATTTGACCTGCAATGATAGGGTATACATTTTTTTGGAATGACATATCGTCAACTTTATAAGTATGGCGTGATCCATCAAGGAAAAAGGAAAAAATCGAGGGATAGCTACGCCTTGCATCTGCAGTATCTTTTAAATTAACTGGTTTTGTGAGCTTTTCTGTTTCACCATATTCTTTCCATATTATATCCTTGTTATCATCGTAATCAATTCCACTTCTGTCGGTAGTGTCGTGACAATATTTGTATGAACTAAAACTAACTCCCGACGTTTCCTTTTCAATAACCTTGAGAACTGTCCCTATATTTCTCCCTCCCTCACATAATTGACACATTACTTCTTAGTAGTAACACCATTTTTTATCCATTCATCAACTTCCGATATTTTGAACTTCCACAAACGACCAATTTTGTGAGCAGGCATATTATTTTTATTAATCCATTTTATAGCAGTATCACGACTAATTCCTAGATGTTGACATATTTCAGTCATTGAAAGCCACCTATTTTCTGATTCACCCATGATAAATATCTCCCTTCTGGCTGAAAACAACAATACCTATATATAATTTCCATGTTTTTTTATTATACACCTAAAAACGACAGATTGAAATACAATTTATAAATATTTATTAAGGTTTATTAAGATTAATATTGGTTTGTTTTGAACAAAAGGAGAAGTTTGAGCAGTAGAAACCATATAAAAACTGCGCAGGCTTCGTTATTCACTTGGTCAGCCCAATATCCTACAGTATAATGGAAAACATAGTCTGCGTCTTCAACAAGCATCCTGTTAAATGCCGAACTCACAACGGTACTCTTGGCTTTATAATAGTCGTAGTGAAAGTTAGCAACCAAGGCATTGATTACATAATTTCTCATTTTATTAATCTCAAACTCTTTATATTTCTTCATGCTAACCATATCTTCTAATAACTTTTCGATATTACAGTATTATCAAGTTTCAAGCATGTCAATTATTCAACGAGAAAGCCTGATAGTACCTTCGTGATTAGAGGCTTTAAATCTTATATTATTTGAAATAAGCTCATCTATTGTAACAGGCTTGTATTTATTTACCTCTACACCTGCATTTAATGCATTATCCATTTTCTTTAATGTTTCAAACGCAAAACCATCTCTGTTATTGTGTATATGTGCATGTACATGCAAAGCCCCTCGTGCTGCTCCGCCCCATGAAAGCATAGGATAGTGGCATAACGCAATACGTCTTTCCTCATCCTTTATTTCCAGGTAGTACGAAACAGACGCAAAATATTTCTGAACATTACAGTTCTTTATCCAATTATGATCATGATTGCCCAGAACTAAATGCTTTACTCCTTTCAGCCTTTCAATATAATAACTTGCGTGCTTATCACTGCGGAATATCAGATCTCCAAGAATATAAACCGTATCATCAGCAGAAACCGTACTGTTCCATTTTATAATTAAAGTCTCATCCATCTCTGCTATGTTCTTAAAAGGACGATTGCATAAACGAATTATATTTGAATGACCAAAATGTTGATCAGCGGTATAATATATCATCTAATCACCTTCTTTCAAACTGTTTCTTTTCTTAACCTATCGAATTCGATAGGGTTAAAACCGGGGTTATGCAATTGCCCCTATAAACATTAACAACATCCATTATAACCTTATATAGTCGTTGACAAAATACTCTATCTGTTCAATATTCTCTGGATTCAGGATTGACCAGAATACCCTGCTCAGGTTTTTACCTTTGAGTACTTTGGGATCTATTCTTGAATAACCAGCATACTCTTTAATAAGAATATTTTTAAACTCCATAATACTTCTCCCTTTTTCAGCTCCGGACAAATGCTTAAATGATAGTAATCCCTCGATTGCAAAGGCTTTATTTAGCTTCTCTTTGTTCATATTATGTATAAAAATGAGTTCCATCAGATATTTTACCTGTTCACCTACTACCGCCCATTCAGAATACCCCCTTCGTCCGTTCCTTCCAATATAGGAGCTCTGAAAATCATCAATGTACTTTTTTAACTCTTTGTCCTTACCGTCATCGATTTTTGCAAGCCGGCTAAGTTGAGCCAATGCATCTTTAATAATATAGATTTCATCAAATGTAATTTTTCTGCTTTCTGTCTCCATCTTAGCCCTTTCCAAATATTTCTCCTTGATTACATCAAAGTCAAGGCCTTTCATGTTAAATGTCATCAAGGCATGTATATCAAATAATTGTTTGATTTGTTCGTCCATTCTATCATTCTGGATGCCTATTGAATTAGGTCCAAGTGTTGTAAGCTTGTCTGCGAACAGGTTATTAATTGAAAGGACATTATATTCCTTATCACTATCAACCGCAAATATCTTTCTGCCTGACAGCTTGTTTATATCAATCTTACACGGATAAGAGATAAATTCTACTTTTATTTCCTGCTTCCCCCCTCTCACGCGGAGTTCATTATCATAGCAGACCGACGGAACAGGTACAAAGAATGTATGTAATGATAATTCTGTCTTTGGGTTATCCGGAATATGTTCTCTGAATTTAAAATACCTATCATTTGCCTCCAACCTATCCTCTATTATTTTAAGTACACTTAGAATCTCATCTTTTGTGCCACAGAATATCATGTCAATATCAACACTCGTTCTTTGATACTCTACAGG
>CAZANH010000513.1:0-4112 GCA_964486515.1 uncultured Eubacteriales bacterium | reverse complement strand
CATACGATCATCCAGAGGAATCTGGCATGGATCGGTGAGCTTCCACCATTCTTGTGTTATAGGGTCTTCCGACATTTTTTTCATATCTTCTTCAAAATTGTTCCCGGTATATTCCCAGTATCCAAAAAGCCATCCGTTCCTGTAATATATTGAATAATTTCTTATATTGCACTCTTTAATTTTTTTTACCACCTCAGGCCATGGATCAGCATGTAGTTTCCTATACTCCTCAAGCTTATCTTCCTTGACTTTAATGATCATCCCGTATCGTTTCATTTTTGCCTCCTGTTACTATTTTCCTAAATTTTTCCCAATTGCATTCCTTCTATCGCTACTCTTCCATCATGTCTATCATTACCATCTGATGTCCATCAATTTCGGGTATCGCAAAATCCGTGTATACTCCATCAAATGTATATTTAAGCTCAATAGCCTGCGGAACCGTATATACCTTTACAGGTTGTGAATCTGTCCTCAGCCTCACCTTACAGTCATATAACGGTAGTTTTTCCTCTATGATGTCCATATTCCTGCATTTTCTCTGAATGAGATAGTTCAATACATGTAAAATATAATTATTCCCCTGCTTCCTCAAAGTAACCTCAGCAGTTGTAGGAAAATCAGAAATAATTAGAGGGTTTTCTAAAAGACGCGAAATGCATTCCCCGATTATTTGTTTGTAAACCTTGTTTCCATTTAGTGCATAGTCACGGAATAGAGGCTGTGCAATATATATAACATCTTTATATCTTGTTATGCAGGGTTCGTCCGAAACTTCCGAAGGTGGTGTCTGCCTGTGGGAACAAAACCTGTCATATGTCCTGTTGAAATAAGGATTTGTTATACTGGCTATTGTCTCAGTCCCTTGAAGTACTTTTACGGCAACTCCCCTCTCGTACATAACATAATCCATAGCCGGTATATCTCCCAGCATATTTTCTTCAATATGTATGTATCTTGGGCAAAACTCGGCTTCAGATATGAATTCCAACCCGAATTCATCCATAATAAATTGTTTTCCTGCCGGATCAAGTCCGGATTTCCCTGTCAGTATTACCTTACCTCCGTTATTTATATATTCCTTCAGATTTTCTGCTGCCTCATATGTTAACTTTACATCATCTGCTATAATAACCAGATTATATATTTTTAAATCATCCAAAAAATCAATATAATCAAACATATGGTGCATCTCCGTGAGCATGCGGTACACACCTTCAACCGTAGCATTTATATCTATAGTATCAGGATAGTCAAGTACTTTTCCACCTGCATACACTCCTATTTGAGATACTTTTCTGGTATCAACAAGCCATTTTTCCTTTTTTGCTATACTCTCATATACCTGTCCTATCCTGTTATAAACAGTTTTGTCGATCAATCCTGAGGGGTGAAGCTGATCGCCTATACAACACTTTGTTCCGTTTGCAACTGCCCTGAAGCATTCGTATTCCAGAGCTTCCTTGTTTCGCAGAGAACCGAAGTCACCCCACGCCATATGGAATTTCCCATTCATCATTGTCAATTCTTGGCCGTATTTATTAAGGTAGTTAACCGCAACGGGAAAATGTGTGTAGCCCCATGAAGTAGAAGGCAATGATTCAATATCAATATAAGTGTTATACTTTCTTTTTTGTTTTGCAGAGTATTTTATATCGTCTGCCATATCCATTTCATAAGGATGCCCATTGAAATATATACCCAGTCCTGAATCAAGCTGTTTTAAAAACTCGTATATTTCTTTCATGAATTTGATTTCCACAAATCTGTCGTGTTTTATGACATCGTCCAAATTAGATGGTTCGAGATACATGGCTCTCATTTCTTCCTGGCATGTCCTGCATACACAATTTCTCTGTAATACAATATCTATCCAGTAACCATCAGGTTTATACAGATTATAAATTTCTTCAAGTTCATCTTTCAAAAGAGATTTATATTCCCTGTTATTAATACAAAGATTCCTCCACTTATAATATTCCGATGAGAAAGGCATTTTACATCCCTGCAGCCCGTCAAAACCAACCTGCAGCCATTCCGGATGCCTGTCCGCCCAGTCTTCGTTCCAGGCGACACATGTATAAATACATGTTCTTATTCCCTCTTTACGGCATGCTTTTACTTGAGCTCCCAATAAATCAAATTTTAAACCGGGATGCATTGTACCTATTTTTGTAGGATAATAATACATTCCATGATGGCATTTTGCAAATAAATTGATGGAATTTACATTTGCTTTCTTTAAAACGTTTACAAATTCATCTGCTTTAAATTTGGCTCCTATATTATCAATAAAAGGAGAAGTGTGAAAATCCATATGAATTTGTCTGTAAGGCAATTTGTTCATAAAAACCTCCCTGATATTTAAGTTGACATAATTTATGAAACATTTCAATATTTTATTTTTTTACTAATAATCCGCACATGGATGCCGAATAAGTTTTTCACAAATTTATAATTTTCTAACTGAATCCCTTAATAACAACCTTGTATTTATCTGCATTTTTTTAGGGAAATCCGTATAGTTCCCTTTTATTCTTTTGAGTATAATTTGAGAGGCAACTTCCCCCATTTTTTCAGTAGGCTGTTCTACAATTGTAAGAGCGGGTTTAATCATTTGAGAAACCTCAGTACAATCAAAACCCACAACTGAAAGTTGTTCAGGTATGTTGATGTTTAATTCCCGTATTGCCATCAAGGCTCCATTTGTCATGTTATAATTAGTAATATATATTGCTGTGGGAGGATCAGTATCCTGTAAAAGTTCTTTTGCAGACAAATAGCCTCCCTCATTCGTATAATTCCCGAATTTAACATAATTTTTGCTTACAGGTATGTCATATACCTGAATAGCTTCACTGTAGCCTTTTAACCTTTCAACACTCACGTAATCATTCCGGATTCCATTTATAATAGCAATTTTTTTATGGTTGTTATGTATCAGATTTTCTACCGCTCTGAATGAAGTATTTGCGTTGTCTACAAATACTCCATCTGTATCGACACCGGCAATATTTTCATTTATAATAACAACAGGAATCTTTTCTTCGAGCATTGCATTGAGTTTTAAAACCACTTGTTTGTCCGGAACAGTTGGAAATACAACAAGTCCGTCAATATATTTTTCCTTGAAAAAATCAATTTTTTGAACAAATTTTTCACTGTTACCTTCATAGTTTGATATTATCAAGCTGTATCCTTCATTTTCAACCAATTTTGAAAATGTATCAATTATGGACAGCGAAAATATCTCCGTAAAACCGAATATCAATGCTCCTATAGTCATAGAACGTTTCTTTTTAAGTCCCCTTGCCAAATAGTTCCCTTTGAAACCCAACTGATCAATTGACTTTTGAACTTTTTCCCTTTTATCATCACGGAGCCGATATCCGTTTAAATATCTTGATACTGTTCCTACTGCTACTCCCGCTTTTTCCGCTACATCCTTAACAGTAACCGATTTTTTTTGAGAATTTATTTTTCCCATTTTGCCCCTGCTTTCTCGTATTAGTATTTTTACCGTTAAGACTCCAATTTCTATATATACAATGACATTTTAAATTATTTGAAACATTTCATTTTCTAATAATCATTATATATAATTGCTATCATTATGTCAAGTATAATTTTTAATTCAATAGTTACTTTCTGTTCAACTTGTGACTGTTCAAGTACCCCACAGTATATATTGAAGAAATATCTTTCTGAAATAAATAGCGAAGGTCTCTTAGAGGTTGTTTGTTAAGCAATGTTAAGGTCAAATCATTGTTTATAAACTCAATTCAATCATAGTATTCGTCAATAGTATTCTGGGCTATTTTTGACCATTCCCACAATCTTTGAGGCATATAATTTACAGTGCTGATATCTTTCATTATCAATTCAAAACTACATCCATCAGCTTTTTTTAAGATATCAACAACATCCTCTTTTGCTTTTTCAGCACTCCACATATTCCCTGAAAAAATAGCCGGGTTTGGTTTGCAAGACAGTACATACCTCCCTTTAGCAAAATCCCTTGCTTTTTCTATTTTAGCCCAGGGGCTCATAGATATTTTACGTAGATTTGGTATCCTTTCAAGAATTTCAAATTTATTATGAAGCGGTTCACA
>CAZANH010000512.1:0-6805 GCA_964486515.1 uncultured Eubacteriales bacterium | reverse complement strand
ACAACATCAGACTCTGCTTTGACTTTCAGGTCCACCTTTGTTGTAAAAGCTACTATGGAAATATAGTTAATATCTTTATATTCATTTAAAATTTCTTTTAAAGACTGAATGTGACCATAATTCTGTCTTACAGGGTTATATAGTTTTTCCTTTCGCTTAAAGATAACCTGTGTCCAGTAATTATCATACTCATTGCCGATAATCCACCCCTTGTAGTTTTTTGTTTCTATGACAAATACACCATAGTCAAAAGGGAGATTATTGAGGCTTTTAAAGACTCAGGTATTCTTTTGATAGTAGAAACAGCACAGTATTTGACGTTAAACGCCATGGAAGTCATTCGTGTGATTAATGAAAACGCTGGAATAGGTATTGTATTCTGCGGTAATCAGCACATTTATGACAGTATGTTCGGCAGGGAGGCCACACAATATTCTCAGCTTTTTAGTAGAATCGGGATAAAGAAGTATGTACCGGCAACAGTCCCTATGAAAAATGTAAAAAATATTTTGGATAAAGGATGTATTGTTACTATAGGCGCAATGGGGTGCTAAAAAAAGATTGCCGAGAAGATAGTAAGTGAATGTAAAGCAGACTATGTTTTAAATGTAAAAAGCAATCAAGAAGGGTTATTAAATGATATTGTAGATAGTATTCAATGCCGCGAAGAATGATACTAAGAAGTATCCTAAAGAAAGTATGAAGGGTAAACGGTTTATCGCATCATTGGACACTGTTTATCGGGATTATTTAATGGAATTGAACTTTATAAACTGAAAAAACTGTGATGAAAAACAAATTTGTGGGGTATATCAGGAAAGGACTACCCGGCTTAGCGTAAACAATTTCTGGTCTGAAATATCTATGTGAAGGCTAAAAATCAAATCTTACAGGTACTTTCGTTCATACAAATGCTGAAACGGCATTTTTAAAAAACTCTTGAATAGAGTTTAGGAAGATAATGGGTTCATGATTTCGAAGTGCTTTTAGATCAATAGTGTTGATTATTGGTGCTGTAGTATATTTTGTTTCACCTATAGATATTATTCCAGATACAGGAGATAGTATCGTAACTATTTATGGACAAGAAAAAGATCACTCAACAGGGGGGGCTTGCTCAAGTGAATTTAGTCCTTCACCAAAAAGGTACAGGAGAAATAAAAAGAGGAAATACTTTATCAGACCCTCAGTAAATAGATGGATACGGATAGTTGAAGAGGTTTGATTTTGTGGTTATGAATCTTCCATTTTCTGATAAATTATTGAAGCTATAACATGTAGTTATTTATAAATTTTTAATAGAGATGTAAAGAAAAATTTACAAATGCTTGCTATATAGCAATTAAGCATGACAATCAAAATTCGACAAAATATAACAGAAAAAGCCTATTGACAGAATCCCAAACCAAATGTAAAATCTGAATAAAATAAATACCATACTTGAAAAATTGTACTAAGGCAATAGTCGTTGAAAAATACTGCTATAGAACCTTTTACATAAATCAATCCCATATAAAGGATGTCATGACTTCAGTATACACCTTTTTTGTGGATTGTAAAGAATATTAAAGGCAAAAATTATAAAACGATCTTCAAATGCTTATGCACCAAAAATGATATCTTTTCAACTATGTATAAGTTAACTTTTGAGGTAGTCTTTGGAGTTGCCTCTGAAGATAATTTTCAGTGAGTTTAGTGTCGATACTGAAGGGTTTGTAACTGGAAATTCTTTAATAAAACCTTTACAAAAACTATTATATGAGGAGTTTTTGTTATGTTTAAAAAATTTATTTCTTTTATTAGTTTTATAGTCATTATTAGTTTATTTGCTTCCTTTTCACTTGCTGCTGAATATGAAAAGTCAGCTGAAGAGTATAAAAAAAATCTTTTAATTCAAACTGATACCATACCAGAAGTAGTGGACGCTTATATTATTAAACAGGCTGATAATATTTTCAAGTCTATTGCAGCATCGCCGGAAACATTCAGTGAAAAAAGTATCAATATAGAAATGTTATATATAGGAAATGGTTTTAATTTATACAGTATTGAAAATAAAAAAATTACTGCATCCAATATATACTGCTATCCGATTGTCTATAATAATAACATTATTGGTACAATATCAGTGCCTGTTATTGGAAATGTTCCCATAGGTTATACAGCAGGTATAGCTTTTAGCGATAACATGAATATGTTAGATAGCAAATTGGCTTATAAAATAGTTGATGCTAATGGTGAAATCTATGCACTAAATAAAGATAATTGGATTTATCTGGATTCCGAAGCATATTCCATAGAAGAAGATAAAGTATCTTTGGAAAACATTACCCATATTACTTTAAAAGAAGAAATCACAGTTGATATATTTTTTCCGTATGTTAAAGCTTCAGAAAATATTGATCAAAAAACAGTATATTTTAGGACTCGGTTGGTACCTATTGTAGAACAGGGAGATCATCCTTGGTGTGGGGCTGCTTGCACAGCATCTATTACAAATTATAAAACTGATTCTGATTACTCAGAAGAGGATGTAACTGTAGCTGTACATGGTTCAGCAGTTGATGAAGGAATAACATACTCACAAGCTCGTGACTTTATGTCAGATAACGGATTAAGTTCAAGTTACAGCTCTTCACCTAGAACAATGGAACAGGTTATGGTTGATATTGACAATGATAGACCTTTATATATGCGTATGAGACGACCAGTCAATTCAAAAGGATATGCTTATCATGCACTTGTATTAAGAGGCTATTATTGGAATGACTCAACAGACTATATGCAATATTACGTTATGAATCCGTGGGGGGAATATGATATACTTAGTGCGTCAGGTGACGGCTCGACTGTTGTTTGGGTAACTGGTAGCAGAACTTATACATGGATAGCTGAAATCTATAATATTCATTAAATCAACTACAAAGTAATAATCTTCTCTACATTTTAGTAGAGAAGATTATTACTTTGTAGTTGAATAAAAACGTGGAGGCAATAAAATGATAAATTTTAATAAGAATCAGTTGTTACTGGTAACCGGGCTATTGATTCTGGCAGCTGTTCTTATAGCGGTCATCTGGCCAGCTTTAAATAAAAAGGATTCTTCATTATGTGACTATCCGCCGTATCTTATGTGGGAAAACTCCCTGTACAAAATTTCTTCAGAATCACCAAATGAACAGTTTATTAAAGAAGAACTTGGGAATATTACCAGCTTTATAAATATGGGCATGCCTGATAATAATGGTGAGACTAATACTTTTAATGTCGGAGATTCGATTTTTGGATATGGAGATGATGATAGTGCCCTTGTTGTTAGATGCAATGATACTTATTGGTTGGTTCTGAAAAAGGAGGATTAATGAATAATACTATTTGGGTAGGCACTTGACTAAGGTATATACAAAGAGATGTGATTTAAGTGTTGAAAAGGAATAAGTTTTTACTTATTGGTGTAGCCCCGTATTCAATATGGCAGAATAAGTAACCACGTATTATACTTAACTCTAATGGCTAAAATGTAGGTTTAAAGCCAGTTTCAAGAAACAAGACCAAGTGAATTCATTAAACAACCCAAATGGCAATAATGGGTGCAACTATAAATATACAATAATTTTCCTGCAGGCAACCTGGCAATTTGTATAAGCATTTTGGTTGATAAGTCATGAAAGGGTAAAACAACCAGACTAAACAACTTGTATGCCAGAGAATTGCTATAATTGCAAATATATTACTGGTAACTTAATTTCCAGCAACTGATTTTGTAATCTTGGATCTTCTTTAGCAGATTAGGCTTATGTGCCAAAAGGTGAACACACCATTAAAAATATACCCTATAAAAATGGATAGCAAAAAGTTTAGAAAACCTTTTTACGGACACAGTAAAATAACAAGCCCTTGTTTGTAGACATTTCTGAGTATAAGCTTTATTGAGTATTTATAGTGGTATAATATCTACCATATCACGAAAGTTATAATGTTAGGTGAAGTGGAGCAACAAAAAGAATAGTGGAAACTGCTGCAATGCAACCTGACTTGCTACGTAGAAAATAACCATGACAACTCCCCAACTCTTCACCATATTTTATATGGAGGGGACGAGGTGTCGTGTTGTTAGGGACACAAATAGTGTCCCTAACACATTTGGGGTTTACATATATAACAAAATGCAAATGTATAATAAGGAAATCAAGCACTTTTTGCAATGTATCTTACCAGTTACACATTATGTTTAGAAAGTGAAAAGTATGGATTATCAATTAGGGGAATTTGGAGAGTAAGACAATGAATGAAATAATAAATATAACAGAGCTAAGAAATAATGCTCCACTTATTAAAATAAAAATACATGAAACAGAACTACAAATTAGAGTGTTTTTTAGTATGAGCTGCTGTAAAATTTTATTTGACTGTCATGAACAGGGCGATAGTTTTCGGACTTCTTTTGCAAAATCAGTTTTTCATATGTATAAACAAGCAGAAAATAGTTTATCTACTTTTACTGAGAATGACTTTATTGAAATTTCTGATACTGAATTGCTTCTTATTTTAAATGAAATTCTTACACAAGACAGTAAAATAAAACTAGAATATGAAAAAATAGACGGTGCAAATGTTTATGAGAAATTCTGTTCTGCAAATAAAGCTGTCATAAAAAATGCAACAGTTGGTATTCACAAATCGCTTGAAAGAATGTCAAGTACATTTGAAATGATAAAGCAACCCTTAACAACATCAATTAACAATGCAATAAGAAACATTGTAATGCCGAAAGAGTATCTGTCTGGGTTAACATCGGATTTATTTAAAATGCCTCATTATGATTTTACAAAGCTAACTTCCACATTTTTTGATATGGCAAAAATGCCGCACTTAGAGATGCAATCCGTAGTAAAAGCAGCACAGATTGATTTTTCCTCACTTAAATCTGCATTAAACAGCGCACCTAAAGTTCAATTTCCAGAATTAGCAGCTGCTTTATCCAATATTCCTAAACCTGTCTTTGATATACAAGCTATTGTTTCACCGCTACAAAAAATGATGGAAAATGTCCGTGCTGTTAATAAAAACATAGCACAAACTTTGTCTGCATCTCTATTGCAAATGGTAGAAGCGACACATAAAATAGTGTCTACCATCGACTTCTCATTGCTAATTTACAATAAAGGGTGGAGCGAACAAAGAGATACATTGTTAAGATATGGTTGGTTTTACTCTGATGAACTGCCTGAAGAACTCGTCAGCGCTATTCATGCAAAGCAAAAAGAATTAAGCGTTGAAGATGTTGATAAAATTATTGTTGCATATTTTCGCCAAAACAAGTGTGAAGCAATAAAGAAAATGGTTAATAGATGGGAATCATTAGAGTATTTTATTTGCCGTGCAAGAATATTCCATGAAGCTTTAGTCAATCACTCGAGAAAATATTTTAACACTTCGGTAACTCTACTAACTATACATACAGAAGGAGTGATAACAGATTTTGTACGAACAAGTATTAATAATCCTCGATTCAAAGTAGAAAAAGCTATTGAGGATATAAGAAAAGGACTTAAAGAAAGCGATAATGTATCGATTTACGAGTTTGAAGTATTCCATGATGTTATTGAGCGAATTGAAGAAGCCTTCAATGAAAACTTTAAACACTCTAATCCTGATGCAACATCAAACAAATCACGTCACAAAATAGCACATGGACATGCATATGAAGCAGAAAATGAAGTAAATTCACTTAAACGCTTTTTATACCTTAATGAAATCTATTATCTGTTTTTCAAACTAAGCAATCCCAAATAAATGGGTTAAGTGTTCTACTGTATTAAGGCAAAGTGAAACATGTTTTGATATTCACCCAACTTCGCATTATGTTTATACTGGGAGGAATACCCTACTTAGCATATGGCTAATAACAGGAAGTTGAAATAAGACTAATTATAAAAGGTTTCCCAATGCAGAACGCGATGAGATAGTAGTACTGATATCGAAGGTAAAAGAGCGAGTGCTTAGAAAAGGGGTTGTGTGGTTGGGTTGGATGTTGGGATAAACAGACTTCCTTCCGACATTAAAACAGAGTTTGATTGGAGGTTGACACATTATGAGATTAGATGGTTTTGGGATTTTCGTAAAAGACATGGTAACGATGGTCCGCTTTTATAAGGATGTTCTGAATTTTGAAATCCGGGAAGATGAAAACGCATCGAATGTGTATTTGGTCAAGGATGGAACCTTGTTTTTATTATATCGCCGGACAGACTTTGAAAATATAAGCAAATTAAAAGAAATCAGAATTTTGAAACGTATAGGTACAGATATAAAAGGACACTGGGAGATTGTAAATAATACAAATAAGGAAGATGAATGATGAATCTGAACAACTTTGAAAGTTATATTGACAGAATTATATTGTTACGTGGATATGATTATTATGAAAATGACTATGTCAATTTCGTCAAGGAAACAGAGAACAATGTATATGTAGCAGAGGTTGAAGGAACTGAAACATATACAGTTGACGTTAAGCTGGATGACAACTTGAAATTTAATTGTCGGTAAGGTAGTGTTAACATCCTCGCAGGCTTTTTGTTATAATAACATCAAAATACCGACGTTTTTATATTTTTATCGGTAATTTAGTGGTGATTCGAATGGACAAAAAAGACCTTGAAAAAGTATTTGCAAGCAATAACGGAGTGCTTAAAACCTCGCAGCTTGTTGCGCTTAAAATCTACTCCACAGATA
Source organism: uncultured Eubacteriales bacterium (assembly GCA_964486515.1). Classification (GTDB taxonomy): domain Bacteria; phylum Bacillota; class Clostridia; order Acetivibrionales; family CAZANH01; genus CAZANH01. The sequence goes on along the minus strand of CAZANH010000512.1, from coordinate 67 downwards.
TAAAACGTCTGATTAAAAACGGTGTCATTGAAAAAATCAAGACAGGGTATTATCGTTTTCTCCCGGA
>CAZANH010000511.1:0-12314 GCA_964486515.1 uncultured Eubacteriales bacterium | reverse complement strand
CCTTTGAAAATTACATCAAACCACAACGGCGTGATATGACCGCCTATTGCTAATTGAGCTGAATATCCTTTGAAAATTACATCAAACCACAACCAGGGGCTCAAAACGGCCTGAAAACAGGGCTCTTACAGCCCGAAACAGCTTTAAAAACCATTGCCTTATGCTGCCTGGAAGCAGAATGCATGCAATTTCTGATGCAAATGTAGGTACATTATGTCAAAGAACGTAAAGCCTTTTAAAACAATTCAAGTTGCTTCGGCCCTTCGGGCAGCGGACTGCTTTTCCTGCCCCAATAGTTCACAATATCACCATATTGCTTGTCCGTAACCTGCAATATGCTCACCTGGCCCTTTTCGGGGATCAGCCCCCTCACCCTTTTCACATGCACGGCAGCACTTTCCTTGCTAGCACAGTGCCGGATGTAGACCGAATACTGCATCATGCTAAACCCGTCTTTGAGCAGGTCCTTTCTGAAACGTGTTGCCAGCCTCCTTTCTTTTTTTGTGGTAACGGGCAGGTCAAAAAATACAAAGAGCCACATGATATGGTATGCATTGAGCCTGGTTTGTTCCATGCTGTTTGCATTATTCTTTCATTTATTTAAGTGCCGGATAACTGATCTGCTTATCCTCTCCGCAATAGCACCTGGCCAGGGAGGCAGTAGTATTCGACAAGGCGATCATCAGCGGGCGTTTTCTCTTTCCGAACCACACATCCACCGAAAGCACTTCCAGTAATTTCATCTTGATCTCAGTGGTGAGTTCACCCATGTTGCCATAATGATCATACAACATATAAACAATTCCGTCGGCAAATGGCCGGTAGGGTTCCATAATGTCGTCGGCAAGGCAGAAGGCATTATAGCGGTTGTGGTGATGAATGCCGAGTGTGGCCAGCAATCCGCTGCCTGCCAGTGCCCGTGCCACGGCCGCCCTGAGCACGGCATAGGCATAATTCAGCATGTTGTTGGGCACGGTTCCGTATCGTTCGCGGCTGAAATCACTGCCAAACAACTCCGGCCAGTACATCCTGGCGGCCGCTCCCTCGCGGTTGTCCGTATCGCCACTTTTAACAAGGCCGGCATAATAGGCCACATGCCTGTACTCCTTACCCAGGCACTTCAGCAGGGCCGCCTGGTTCCTGATCTTGGCCTCTACGGTCTGTTTCCATAATTGCTTTTTTAACGGGATCCCCGCTGCAATCTGATGGCTGAATAGTTCCTGTTGTAAATGATGGCCGTTCAGGTTCAACAACATGGCGTGCGGATGATAGGTGCGATCGCAGTATACCACCGCCACATTGTTATCGACCAGTTCCCCGATCAGCGGCATGCTGATGCTGATCTGCTGGTTCTCGAGCACCACGAAGCCAAGGTCTTCCACCGGAGCCGATTTTTTTTCACCGCCGTCTTTCATTTCGGCCACCAACTGACTGTTTTTAAGGGTCAGTTGGCAGGGATTGGAAAAGAAGAGGGTACGTTTGAGCATATACTAATAAGATAAAATCTAACCTTGGATAATATCCCCAAAAATATTCACTTTTACTTTTATTGGATTAAATGTAATCCATCCTTTAATTCCAGTTTCCAAACTACTAATTATATAATAATACGGAGAATATCCTCTTTTTTGTGATGATTCCAAGTGATGCCTAAACTCATAATATTTTGAAGAAATAGCTTCAACTTTGTAAAGATGTTTGCTAAGAAATTCATTATCCAGTCTATTCGAATAAAAATCCTCTGTATCAATACCTAATAAATACATATCGTTAATTTCTAATATTGCAATAATGGAATCCCCACCCTCAGGAAGTTGGTATATTTTTTCATTTTGAAGCATACGCTCAACAATTGTCCAGAATTGCACAACATCTTCATGCATATTTCCCGCCTCATCCTTGTATATTACTACATGATGATTTTTCCGAGGGTTCACATATTGGTTTATTCCAGACTTTAGCTGAACTGCATTCCCCATTTCCTCTTTTTTGCGGATTTTTTTTATTGGTACCGGCTGCCCTCCTTTTTTATTATTCGGGAGGAATAAGCGCCAATTGCCATCCTTATAAAAAGCATCATTCGGAACAACATAACCTTTTGGATCATCAACTTCGACATTGCAGTTTTTTTGTAAATGTCGTCGAATCAGATCCCGGATGGTATCATCAACCACCTTGTCTACATGCTTATGGTTCTTCAACTCTGTAATCTTTACCCTTCGATGATAGGCTTCAGCCTGACACGGAGCCTTGCGTTTCCCAAAGACATTATCCTTATGCAACTGGCCACGCACTCCCCAACCCTTCCTGGTCTTGGTTATGGTTTTATTATCCTTTTTATGAGAGACCATGATACCGGACACAACTTTCTGAACATCACTCACGAATCCGCCCCATGGTTCCGGAAAGTGTTCTGTACTGTCAAGTTTTTGCCTCAACTTCTCTTTCCGCTGCGCGTTATACGTGCTCAAACGTTGCAAATAACCTTGTTCTGTCAGTGCAATGGTGACTGCATCAATGGCATGATGACGGTGGTCATCCCGGTTTTTCTTTGGATCAAACTTGATCTCGCCGGTGAATTTATCCACCCAAATACTCCCTTCAACAAGTTGTTGATCCTTTTCGGGTTTGGGTGGTTCATTCTCTATTTTATAAAATTCAGGATAATTACTGGTAAGCTCCAACAGTATGTAATATTTTCCCTTTTTAACACTTGTCTTAACTACATAATCAGCATCAGTATCTGCCCCAAAATTGCCTTCCTCATCAACAGTTCCTTTAACCAGGATTTGATTATTTGTAATCTCGGGTCTGGGGTTCACAGCCCGAATAAACTCAACACAAGCAGGGTCAATATCAATAATGATCCAGTATTTATCATCGGGGAGATTGGTCGTGCAACTGTATATGTATGATTTAAATATACCGTCCTTCACATCACCGAAAAGCAAGATCTGGTTACGCTTTGTTTTTGGTTGCTCATGCCTTGCAGGCATTTCGAACTTTTGGTTAAGCACTTTTAATTTAGCCCAGTAGGTGCCTTCCTCAACATTCGTTTGAATACGCCCAAGATTGTCGTTCTTAAAATATCCCTTTTCAACAATCCCTCTCATTACAATCTGCGATTCGTCAGTATCAGGTCTGTCAGCATAAACAGGGAGAATCTCTATTGGTTCTGTAACTTTAAGTTTTGCCCAATACTTTCCATCTGCCATTTCAGATACATTAAATGTCAGGTTAAAAAACTTCGAATGAAATTCTTCCTTTTTCACGTAACCTTGAGCGAGAAATTCGTCTGATTTCGTTTTCGGGCGTTCATTATACTTAATATGTAAACTCAAAAGCTCTCTATTTTCACTGATTAATGCATAATAAGGGACTGCTTGTGAATCATTCACACTGAATGAATGTTCACTTATATCCAGTGCTGGTTGCAATATATTATTCAAGCCCCAAAGATGCCGTAGTTCAGCCGTTAACTGCCCCGGCATAACACGTACATCATTACATACACGAGAAAGCAATTCGACAGCTTTTCTGGCAATATACCTGCTATCATTAAGTTGCCGTTGAATAAAATCAGACTTTTCAAATTCTCTTTTGACAATAAACTTTTTTGCTTTACGATACGGCAATAAACGGAACGCACGATCCTGAACTTCTTCCCATGAATTAGCACCCCATAGTTTCGGATCAGGATTTGCCATATAATATTGCCATGGTGTCTTTTCGCCTTTCTCCCGATTAAAATTTGCCTCACAGAGGGTTTTATTTCCAAAGCTATCGTCTAAAGAGATACTATAAGGCACGATGTGCTCAATTTGTACGGTATTATCCCTCCCAAGCAGATCTGAAACAGAAATTATTTTTCCTGTATACGGACAGTGTGCTTTTCCTGCACGCTCTTCGATCTCTTTAAACATTAAATACTTCTGAATATTATCCCTGGAAGGCTTCAGTCCAAATTCAGCCAAACGCTCCCGTGCTTCATCATTCTTTTTCTCGTTTTCACTGATCCGAATGCCCATTTCCCTGCGCCCGTCCTTATTATTTCTCAGGTTACGGCCCATTTCTACATGTATCCTGTCAAATTTGAAATCAGCGCTAAATGATGCACGGTATTTATCCAGCAAATTGTTCACCAACCTGCGTGTTTCATGCAAAGCCTGTTGGACGATTGGATTACGGAGGTTGTCGACTTCAGGAACTTTTTCATCAATTCGAGAATCAACTTCAATGGCTTCACTATGATGATATAAATACTGAAAGCGCGGATCATCCTTCACAAATCCGTAATCAAAAACAGGAGATGAAAGATAATCTTTTATTTTGGTTATTGCCTCACCTTCTTTGTTATCCTCTTTGAGTATCCCTATAATTTCCCGGATGATTTCATCATGTGAATTTTTAAAATATTCCCAGCGTTTCCCGAAAGTGTTTTTCACACCTCCAAGAATAACAGCACGGTCATAAGTAAATCCCATTTCAAGAAATGGCAGAATATTTCGAATCGCCTTTAAAGAAATGCTTCCATAACCATCCTTTAGTTTTATACTCTTTATCTTTTCGATATCACCATTGTATCTATAGTCTGTCTTGACTTTTTGGAACAGCTTATCATTATCTTCATAGAAGTAAAAGCAATGCCAGATATCCTCATAATGTTGTTCCCATACGTCTTTTTCGAAAAGAGGCTTTAAAGCCTTGATTGTAAAATTTCCAGCAATTTTCTGTTCATTACTATAATTGAATTTTTCATATGTTAGTTTTAATACCTCAGGGACCTTTTTAAAATAAAAATTCTTATCATTTCTATTAATAAGATCCAGCACAATTGATCTTTGCTCTTTTGTCAACCTGTTATTTTTGCCATAAACAATATTATTAATAAACTGAAGTGCCCTGAATAATTCAAAATCAGGATGGGATAATGGACATGGCTTTTTACTGCGGGTTTGAGGTTCACCGTTATCTCTCAAAAGTATATCTCCATTTTTCCTTATCACCGGAAGATTGTTTTCGAATCTACAATTAGCCAGCAATCCCTTTTGTGATCTTAAAGGCCGCTGCCAAAACAAAACGCTGTCATTGCTTTTAAACTGTAACTTTGGGTTCCCATCTTCAGCAATTAGAACCTCTATCTTACCACCCAGGTATTCTTTAAGTGGCATTGGACTTATTGTACTGACCTTGATTCTCCCGTTAATCGAATCTTCAATTTTAACATTTTCGTCGCCAAAAATGGTTTTAAGATGTTTGATTTTTTTCGCAATCCTTGATCCTGATAATGTGCCTTTAAACTCTCTGATTTTCTTTGACTCAACATAAATGCCTGATAAATAATGAAATGTTTCTTGTTTTGCCCAGATCCTCTCAAATTCATTAACGTACATATCGCGGGTCGTATAGCGTCCCCTAACACGGATTTCAACACCATCATCATCCTTTATTGTGTAATAGGGCTGCCCTTTTGTGTATGATATTGAATGAAGATAATTCCCCAATGTGCTATTGCCAATTTTCTCCCTCGTCAGATTAATTGGTAAAATATTTTCATCAGGTTTGCCCTTTGTAAAAATAGCAGATTCCTCTTTCGATTTTCTGTTACTTAAAAACCCCCTTCGCTGAATCATATGATAAAAAATCCGCCCAAGTTCATGCAGGCTAACCTTTTCTGATATTGCCTTACTCCGCAATTCATATGGATTTTGGCTAAGCCACTCAGTAAACTCTTTTGTTTCGGGGAATTTCCGTCCATCATTTTTTCTGATATTATCCCAATTCTTCCATTTTCTTAATTCCTTAATAGTCAATGGACACATCCCTTGTTCAATGAGGACCTCCAATAATTTGATCTTTCTGAGGCGTTTCCGGTAAAACTGCCGCCTCATTTGACGGTTGTCCCGCCTGGTAGCATTTTTCGACTTTTCCTTATCTCCCTGACCTATTGTTGTTGGCTCAATTCCTTCGGGGAATATGCGAACTCCTGCATCCAAAATATTATTATTATCCTTATCCACCACAGCCCACCCAATACTGTTTGTACCCAGGTCTAATCCTAAAATTTTCATGGTTTATTGTTTATCTATTGGTTTTAATGCAGAAAAATAATAAAAATATCTTGATCTGTCAAAAAAAATGACTATATTTGCTCTAATTACATCTTATCACAATAAGGCTTTATGCCGAAGGATGTAAATCCTATACTCCCGCTTAGGTGGGAGTTTTTATTTCGGAAATGCCACTCCCATATTTTTTAAACGACAAACCCTTTGAGGAGGTGTAAATCATCTGAACAGAGAAAGTGCGTAAAAGGACATGATGTATTCACATTAAGGGCATGATTAGAGAAGGGCATGATTTGTAGGGCAAAAAAAATTAGCGCGGACATACCTCCCTTCATAATTATTCCTTTTCTGGGGGGGTACCCCTATTTAATAGCCCCAACCATTTTGTTCCAGAGTTCAAGCTTCAGAGTAGGCTTTATGCCTACATATTTGTATAGTTCTTCCTCCATTTTCTTTTTTACGATTTCTTCATTACCCTCCTGGACAACAATACAATCATGGATTGTGAAGAACGGCATCTTGGAATGTTCTTTTACTATTCGCTTACAGACCGCATTTAATATGGCATCAGACTCAAACTTTTGAAGGAGTATGGATAAATCTTTGTAGTCTTCCGCTTTGAGAAGTTGGATAATCTCGGATATGGCAGGAAATTCCACTTCAAACACCTCTCTTTGTTTGACATAGTGCTCTTCTTTTGAGTAAAATATCCTTAATATCATGTCCTTTGAGTCATCTCGAGTGTATTCTTTTCCGAGTTGAGTAGAGAAGGGCTCAATCATGTATTCATATAGCTTCCCGGATTCAACCAGCGACAAATATTTGTTAATTTCCTCTCTGTTAGTCTTTAATATATTTTCTAACAAGATAAGGGTGTGGGCGGATGGGGTTGGTGACCTGCCACCACCCTTATCTTGTTTATTATTGTGTAAGTCTTTCAATAAAAGGCAAGAAAGAAAAAAAGGCTGTGAATTTTTTAGATCAACAGATACTAATTTTTGATGATCATATGTTATAAACCTCCTCAACTTCTTATTAAGGTTCGTAAGGCTTGTGTGATATCTGAAAGTTTTATGATCTGGCTTATGCATGAATTGTCCTTTATAGATGATGTATACATTGATTATGTTCGTTGTCTTTGCTAAGAACTTTTTATAATCATACTGGTCAACAATTCCGTATTCCTCATTGATCCATTTCATCGCCCCTTCAAAGTCAATTTGTAAGTTCTCATTAAACCACTTACTTAGATATTCGTTTTTTTTATTCTTGGAATGTTTCTTTTTATCCCGTATTGGCTTCCACTCAATTTCTACGGGTACAATTTCTCCGACATATTTGTCCATGATTTTATATCCCCTTGACACCTTGCCAGGCACGTAATGATTATTAGGCTTAATTACATCTGTATCTTCTAAGTATTTAATATAGAAATTATAGCCTTGGATACCTGCCTTTCTCAATGATTCAGCATTCAGTGGCACGAATCCATCTTTGGACTTATCTCTTATCTTCCTGGAATACGCATATAATGTCAAGATTTGACTAATGATATATATTACGTACTTCTGGTTGAAATTCTTTATCCTTGGTGGATATTTCTGAATATGTTCTGCGATCCTAAACTTCTCTGGTATAAAACAAATCTTTATCATTTTCCACCTCCTCTTTTACCTGTTTGAACATCATTTATAGCTTGTCTATTAGCTTCTAATTCATTAAAACCTCTATTTTCTTTTAACCAAGCAATTATTTCCTCCCTATCAAACCAAAGATGTTTGGCTCTGACAAAATGTGGTATTTTCCCCTGAGATGTTTGTTTGTAAAAATAAGAGGCTGATAAACCAGTAAAAAGACATAGATCTTCTAGATTCAATATCTCTTTATTTGCACCTAATAATTTTTCAATTCGTTCTAATCGACCATCAAATTCTTGATAATTCATTTTATTTGATTTTAAAAATTAATAAAAAGAATAGTTATTCAATAACTATAACCTAATCATTTGCAAACAATGACACAAAGATATAACAATTTGATAATCAAGTAAATAGTCTTACCCTTATGTAAGGGTAAGGATTCGAGTGGAGGTGATTTTTATAAGGATGAGCAAAATGAGATAATTTGGGCTTCAGACTTGGTTCTATTATCAGTTCGTCCCAATTTATTTTTAAAAGTACTGAAACTACTTTTTATATTATCCCTTTCATATTCTCTTCTCTTGCCATCTAAAAAATGATTTAAAATAAAAGAATATAGAAGACCCCTCGGTTGATCAAGAATATGGGGAAAGCACTGATTTAATAATTCAAATAAGCTGTGTGGAGAAAATTGTTTGTTGTCTGCTTTTCCTAACCAGATAATTTTTTCTCTATCTATTTGAATATTCTCATTATTAAAAATAGCTTTAAAATTATCAATCGTACAAGAGTTATCAATAAAATCTACTTTGAGCTTATCATATAATTGCTCTATTTGACTACTATTGAATTTACATGTAAGTCGAAAATCGGGAGAGGGTATACTGCTTGATATAATTTCTGCCAATTCAGAATATTCATCAATTTGGCCGTTAACATAGTTTAGCATAGATCCATCTGTTCTACTAATTCCTTTAATCCCAGTAATAAATCCATCTATAACCTGTGTTGCAGAACAATGTTTCCTTATTTTGAAACGGATATATTCTAATTCTTTAATTGCGTTTACTGTCGATGTTTTTTCTGAAAAGAAAATGCACTCATTAATGTAAATTAGTTTACTGTTATCGGAATCCAGGGCCTTATATTTGTTTATATCAAAATGAAAAACGCTCATAACTGGACACTTTTAAATTATTCAAAATCAACTAATTTTTTAGCAACCTGCTTTTTTTGCTCATCCCCAAAGGTAGCAAGATAATTCTTTGTAACCTTAGTGCTTGAGTGACCTAAATTTTCCCCTATAAACTCATATGAGACCCCTGAGCGCTTTAAAATAGTTGCATGAGAATGTCGAGCCCATTGAGTAGTTGTCACTCCCTCAAAGCCTAGTTTTCCACCAATTCTCTTCAAATATTTATTAGTCGTTTTTATATGTTGTTTTAGCTTTCTGAATTTATCATCATTTGTCATTTTTGCAGAATAAATCGGGAAAATATAATTGTCTTTTTGAGTTTCGACATTTCCTATTTCATTAATAATGTTGCGAATCTCAGGAAGAAGATAAACACTAATGTCTGTTTTCTCCTTTGTTAAGTCTTTTGTCTTTTGCCTAATAAAAGCCAGATTGTCTCCAACAATATTTTTATATTTCAAATTTGCAATATCAGCCATATTCATTCCATTACATAAGTAGCTGAATAAAAAATAGGCTTTTGCATGCAATTCATTATGATTATCTGTGGTGTAATCAAATAATTGTTTGATTTCCCCAATTGTTAATGCTCTTTTAAATGATTTACTTGAGGGTATTTGATACTTTCCATCTTCTGTTTTCCCAAAAGGGTAATCAAATTCATTAAAAAGTCCAGTTTTAATAGCTTTATTAATGATGTGCCTCAGGTTTCTCATATACATTCCTACTGTGGTATAGGATTTCTTTTTTTTGGTTTCAGTCTCAACCTCCACCATCCATGATTCATAATCATTAAGAAACTTTGCAGTTATTTTTTCAAAAGATAGGTTTTCTTCAAACTGTTTTAACGAATTTAAAGTAGCATCATACAATATTGCAGATTGAAATTTATTTTTCTTCCTTAGCTCAGTGGCTTTTTCTTTAAAAAGATCTTCTATCTGAACATTAGACCGTTTCTTTCTCTTGTAAATTTCCTCAAAGCCATTAAAAGAAAAATCAGCCAATTCATTATCTATTACTTCAATGGCTCTTTCTTCAATGCTGTAAAATTTAAGCCTTTTCACCTTGTTTTTACCTCTTGATTCGGGGTTAACAATGGTTGCAAACTGTTCTTTAGTGTAGGATTCACCCTTAATTACATAGTATTTTTGCTTTCTTTCAAATGTAATTCTAAGTTTAACTGGGTGGGTGTTATTTTGTTTTGTTACCCTTGTTTCTAATACAATGGCGGTTGTTATCCAGGGTTTTTTTCTTTCAATATCCATAGCTACAAATGTTATTTATACATACAAATATACATACTATTTATGAAAACACAAGAAATCAAAAGAAAATAAATTATTATATTAGCCTATTAATAAGCTATATATAGGGGTATGGGAAATTGAAAGAAAACACAAGAAAATATGTTATATTGACTGGCAGTCAAGAGGTCATCGGTTCGACTCCGATATGCTCCACAAAGGTAATCAGGCAGTTACATTGCATATAAAATGTGACTGCTTTTTTATTTGCATACAATTTGATATACAAATAGGATTATATCCTTCCTAAGTAATAGGAAAATTGGTTGAAACAAAATTTCTATAATTCTCTGATTATACCACTTACCCACAGTGTTGCCAAAATAGCTGTTTTTCATCTATTAATATATAAAAATCAATATCGGTTTTGTGCGACAGTCTTGTCGGGGCTACAAATAAAGAAGAATAGCCGTTATAAGTGATTATCTTACAACGTCTTTTGTTTTTTACGTGAATTAGGGGGGCTACAGAGGGGGCGTGTTAGGACGATTCATCTACCCTTCTTAACACAACACCATCTCTTCCATATGGAATAATTGCAAAAGAAGTTTTACTTTCGACTTCAATCTGGACATCCATATTATTTATAACAACCGGAAATCCACCAGCAGTCCTATGCAGACCAGTGAGTGGGATTTTACAATTCCCATTTTGTCCCAACGATTTCAGGACATCACATTTAAAAGAGCCACCATCCGTAATTGTATTAATAAATAAATAACCGGGTCGATAGAAAACATCTAACGTTTCATTATTATCAACTACTTCCCATGTTCCGTTTTCAATTAAGTTCATATTAATTTGATTTCTACAAAAATACAATCTTAAAAATCCAATGTCAATATTACCAACCTAATCCACAATCGCATTAAACTGTAGGTCTTCAGCCTAATTCGGACACTAAGTTACAAAAGTTAAAGTGTGAATTATTAACTTGTAACAAAAAAACGACCGAGTATGAAAACACAATCCACAGTTGAAAGTAAGGTACGCGAGATCAAGCGAGCCACGAAAAGGAAATTCTCAGCAGAAGAGAAAATCCGCATTATTTTAGAAGTCTTCCGGGCCGAAGACAGCATTGCAGCCATCTGCCGCAGAGAGGGCATTCACCCTAACTTGTATTACAACTGGAGCAAAGAGTTCCTGGAAGCAGGAAAGAAGCGTTTAAGCGGCGATATTCAGAGACAAGCCACCAACAGCGAAGTCATTGAACTGCGAGAGGAGAATAATACCTTGAAGCAAATGGTTGCCGAACAAGCCCTGACAATAAGGGCATATAAAAAAAATCTGATTGGTACCGTATAAGCTATCCGTGCATGAGAAGGAACTTCAATGAAAAACGGGAGATCATCCGCATTGTAGAGCAATCGGAGCTTAGTGTCAACAGAACTTTAAAAGAACTGGGCATTAAGCGGAGTACCTTTTACGGATGGTATAAGCGATACCTGAAAGAAGGTGAAGCAGGCTTATATGGTCGCAAACCTGGAAGGAAAGCATTCTGGAATCAGATACCGGATGCAGAACGGCAAAAGGTTGTAGAGATAGCTTTGGATAAGCCAGAGTTGTCTTGCAGAGAACTTGCCTGCTACATCACCGACACTCAAAAATGGTTTATCAGTGAATCCAGTGTCTACCGGATACTCAAAGCTCAAAACCTAATCACTTCACCGGCTTTTATTGTCAATGAAGCTGCTGATGAATACAAAGAAAAAACCAGTAGGATCCATCAGCAATGGCAGATTGATTTCACCTATTTAAAAGTAGTTGGCTGGGGCTGGTATTATCTGGGAACGGTGTTAGACGATTATTCCAGGTACATTGTTTCCTGGGATCTAAGTGCCCAGATGAAAGCTATTGATTCAGAGAAGGTAGTCGGAAAAGCACTTGCTGTAAGCGGATTAAAGAAAGAAAACAGGCCCCGATTATTGAGTGATAACGGGCCCTGTTTTAAGTCTGTGGATTTTAAAGAATACCTTGCAGCGAAAGGTATGTACCAGGTTTTTGGTGCTCCTTATCATCCCCAGACTCAGGGAAAGATTGAGCGATATCACCGCACCATGAAGAATGTGATTAAGCTTGAGCAATACTTCACTCCTGAACAATTAAG
>CAZANH010000510.1:0-1567 GCA_964486515.1 uncultured Eubacteriales bacterium | reverse complement strand
TGACAACCAAGAGGACTGCGACCTGAAGATCAATATCATGTATCGCCTTATTTATGAACTGTACCAGCGTAAACAATGGGATGCCGTCAAAGACGGTGCGAAGACCATCTTCGGCGGCTTCCTGGGGGGCCTTGCTTTCCTGGCCGGTAAGGATATTTTTGGAAAATAATTCCATCGGTTTCGAGGGGATTATCCTTGTTCATATTGTATGGGTATAGGAACAAGTTTTTGCTTTGTGTCCCTGCCTATCTCACATCCTTTGCAATCTTCATAGTGTTCAGGCATACCAGAATAATCCAAGCATTCTGCCCTTGTGATTAACTTACCCTGAACAGGACATTTTACTTTGTCCACCTCTGGATCACCAAGCAATAGGTCGATGGCTGTTGTATCATCCATAAGGTTCATGCGTTCAAGTCCAACGAGGGCACGTTTGTTTTTACTGGCGATACCATAAGCCGATACAACGGCATTGATGAGTTTTATCTGCCCCTCAAATTCTCTTTGCGCTGATGCTATTTCATCCAGCCTGAATGTGCCCTTCATGATCTTCTTCATCCGTGAATTGCTCTCCATAAACATCTGTGTGATTTGGTTCATTTTCTTCCCTCCATTTTTTAAATTGTTTTAAGGTACGCTTCATAATAATACGTTGGCGAGTTAATTCTATAATTTCTGGTGTTTCGGGTTCACCTCTCTTCCGAAGATCAGATATAATATAACTATCTTTCAATTCTTTTCTAATCTTAATATTATCTAATTTAGATCTACAACTATCACACATTGCAACATCTTTCCCCTTTACCACCACTGCCTTTTCATAAACCATCCGACTTTCCATACAAACAGGACATATTATCTCTTTTTTTCTACCAAACATTTGTTTATGAAGACATTTAGACGAACACGTTTTTGTTGTTCTACGAGACGACATAAATTCTCTTCCACAAACAATACATTTACACTTATATTTTGCTCTTTGAATATATTTTTGCCGACATTTTATACTACAATATTTTTGCATCCCTTTTGATTTTCCTCTGTCTCTTGTCTCAAATTCCTTTCCGCATGTTGGGCATCTCACTATAATCATTTTTACTGGATGTATGTGCCTTTGATATAATTTACTTACTCTTTTTCTTCCCTCTTGTTTACATTTCTCACTACAATATTTTCTTACATTAGTTCTCGTTAGTACTTGTTTACCACATATAACACACTTTATTTTTTTGGCTGGTTTATGAGCGCATCCTCTACACCATGCAGAAATACCATAAATAGAACTTGATGATATTTTAACCTTATAGAACTCATCCCGTGCTTTATACATTTTACATTTTGGACACCAAAAAAGATTAGGAATTGTCGGATGTTGTCGTTTCATTTTTTCCCTGTCTTCATCCACGGATGGCTTGAATCGACTGGAAATCCATCGACACCGCAAGCCTGACTGTAACCGTGGATGTCGGTCATGCGCTTTATGCCGCTATGACACGAAAGACACAAACTTTGGAGGTTATTAATATCGTAAAAAAGAAGTGGATCATTATTGTGGGGTCTGATATGG
>CAZANH010000509.1:0-1738 GCA_964486515.1 uncultured Eubacteriales bacterium | reverse complement strand
CTGAGACCCCTGCCAATTTCCTGTCTTTTTTTCATCTCTGATTTGGTTTCATTTAAGGTGCAAATCTGAAAGACATTAGGGCTGTCCCATCCTTCTCTTAATGCCGAATGGCTAAAGATAAAGCGCAGAGGCTCGTATAAAGACAGAAGCTGTTCCTTATTTTTCATAATCTTGTTGTAGACATCCTCGTCTGCCTGGGTATATCCGGAGGTATCTTTTAATACTCCCTTCTTATCAGTAGCAAAGTAACCATCATGAATTTTCTCCAGAGGAAATGGCAGTAAATCTTTATAGCGCGGTCTTTGGGTTAACTCTTTAAAATATTTCTCGAACCATAAGGCAATCTTGCCTTTTACCGAATTTCCCTTATCATCATAGGAACGGTAATTGGCTACCCGATCAATAAAAAACAAAGAAAGTACCTTAATCCCTTTGCCTTTCACCTTCAGTTCTTTTTCCAAGTGCTCCTGGATAGCATTCTTAATCTGAACTCGCATAATATCATCAGTTAAACCACCCTGAGTTTCACCTAAGTTGATTGATTTTCCATTACTGAATGATAGATACTCATTACCGGGTTCAGCATTAATTTCCTCAACAATACAACCATTCCGGTAGCTATCCCGTTCATTTGATTTATCAAATAAATCGTCTCCGCTTTTTACAGTAATATTTTTTATCTTTGGACCAGAAGGAGTATCAGTATGAATAGCCAATCTTGCTTTAATTCCGCTTCTGTTATCAACAGATTTAAACTGAATAAAGGGCTCATTAAAATATTCATCACTTAACACTGATGCTACTTCAATACGTTTAACCAAACGCATATCATAAGCCCGAACCGGATCAAGCTTATACAATAAATTGTAAGGATTACGATGGGTGGCAGAATAACGCAATGTGCAAAGCGGATTCAAGGTTTCAATAGCCTCTTTTGCTTTGGCAGTATTATCTACGCTTTGCGGTTCATCAATAATAACCATTGGGTTTGTCGCCTGGATAAATTCTATAGGTTTCCGTCCTGACAATTTATCATTTTCTCTATGAATGACATTGCTATTTTTTTCATTATTCTTATCTTCTAAAGTTTTCCTGAAGGCATCAATATTAATCACCATAATCTGGATATGATTACTGGTGGAAAACTGGCGCACCTGGTTTACCCTCTTAGAATCATAGACAAAGTAATCGTAGGGAACATGGTTATAAAGATGCAGAAAATGACTTTTGGTAATCGCCAGGTTTTTCAATACTCCTTCCCTGATTGCGATACTGGGAACTACAATGACATATTTTTTAAACCCGTATTTTTTGTTCAGCTCAAAGATGGTGCGCAGATATACATAAGTCTTACCGGTACCTGTTTCCATCTCCACCGAAAAATGCCTTCCCTGCAAAACATCAGTACCCTCAATTCCATTACGCTTTTGAATTGATTGCACATTTTTCAGTAAATCCGAATCATCTAAGGCAAGCCGATTCCCTACCCCTAATTCATTCTGAAAAATCCAGTCTTTTCTCTGAAAGCCAATTTCCAGGTCACTTTCTGATAAAGGTTGGCCGTCAAACAGGTCAGTCACAGCATTGATAGCATCGATTTGAAATTGTTGATTAGGATCAAATTTTAATTTCATCAATTATACCTTTTGTATGTCATAGAATACACACAATTATATTTGCGTGCCATTATTTACATTTTATGACCCACAAGTATAATTTTTTCTTAATAATTTCTACT
>CAZANH010000508.1:0-2804 GCA_964486515.1 uncultured Eubacteriales bacterium | reverse complement strand
TAAAAAGCTTTACAATCTTAGTAAAATAATTTTTGAAAAGTATCATCCCACTAAAGATTGAAATTGTCGGGATTGGATCCGAATCTATGATTCTGGTTCAGGTTATCTATTTTTTCCATATCTTCAGTGTCCAATTCAAAATCAAAAATATCCGCATTCTCTATAATCCTGTGTTTGTGAACTGATTTTGGTATTACGATTACTTCGTTTTGCATGTCCCATCTAAGAACTACCTGTGCAGGTGTTTTACCATATTTCCTCCCAATTTCCCCAAGTACAGAATTGTCCAATTTCCCTTTCATAAGGGGGCTCCATGCCTCAATTTGTATTTCATGTGACTTGCAGAAACTGCGCAATTCTTTTTGATTAAGAACAGGATGTAATTCAACCTGGTTAACTACAGGAACAAATTCAGAATCCAATAATAAATCCTCAATGTGATGAATATGAAAATTGCTTACACCTATGGCACGCACCAGGCCATCTTTATATAGCTTTTCAAGAGCCTTCCACGTCTCTTTGAATTTATCGCTGACCGGCCAATGGATAAGATACAGGTCTATGTATTCCAACCCAAGTTTTTTCCGGCTTTCTTCAAAGGCCTTAAGTGTTGAGTCGTAACCCTGTGAGGAATTCCAAACCTTTGTAGTAATAAATAATTCTTCACGTGAAACCCTACATTCCCTGACGGCTTTGCCAACTCCCTTTTCATTTCCATAGACAGCAGCCGTATCAATGCTCCTGTAACCTGCTTCCACTGCCATTTTTACAGTATTTTCAACTTCTCTGCCGTCCCCAACCTTCCATACACCCAAACCTAGCCATGGCATCCTTACGCCGTTATTTAAAATAGCTGAATCATTAATACCACTAATCATAAAAAATTCCCTTCTTTCAACCAAATATTTCAAATCAATAACTGTTACATGCTATAAGATACCCTTTTTTTTAAGGTAATCAATAACTTTTTCCGCACTCTCCTCTTCTGTTTCCCTGTCAGTCTCAACAACAATTTCAGGTGACAATGGTTCTTCATAAGGTGCAGATATTCCTGTGAATTCTTTTATGATGCCCTGTCTTGCTTTTTTGTATAAACCCTTTGGGTCTCTCTTTTCACACTCATCAATAGGGCACTTTACAAATACTTCAATAAACTCCCCTTCATTCAGAAGAACTCTTGTTTCATCCCGTCCCTTCCTGTACGGAGAAATAAATGATGTCAGGGCAATAACACCAGCATCGGCAAATAGTTTTGCCACCTCTCCAATCCTTCTTATATTTTCAGCCCTGTCCTCAGGAGAAAAACCTAGATTCTTGTTAAGGCCATACCTTATATTGTCTCCATCAAGACGGTATGAAAGTCTTCCCATGTCATACAGCTTTCTCTCTACATGGTCTGCAACTGTTGATTTACCTGACCCTGACAAACCGGTCAACCATATTACAACACCTTTTTGCCCTGTGATTTTTTCTCTGTCGATTTTATTAAGGCTGCCTGTATACCAGGTAATATTATTTGCCTTTTGTACAGCCATTAATTATTCCTCCGTTATGTTTTTTTATTTATTGTACATGCTTACATGTATTAAATATTTACGTCATATTCTGGTAATATTGTTTTAATATCTCGCTTACTTCAGGCCTGGTAAATTCCATTGGAAGATTTTCTCCCTTTGCAAGCATTTCCCTTACTTTGGTACCGCTTAAAAATATCCTGTCACTGTCTGAATGGGGACAGGTCTTTTTTGATGCCATATTTCCACATTTTTTGCAGAAAAAACTGTGTTCAAACTTCATGATTCTGATCCCTATTTCATCCCTGGTAAATGTATCAAATATATCCTGGGCATCATATGTACCGTAATAGTTTCCCACACCTGCATGATCCCTTCCTATTATTATATGTGTACAACCATAATTCTTGCGGCATATTGCATGGAATACAGCTTCTCTGGGTCCTGCATATCTCATTGCTGCAGGGAATACCCCAAGCATAACCCGGTCTTTTGGATAATACTTTTCTACTATTGCTTCATAACATTTCAACCTCACGTCAGCGGGTATGTCACCAGGTTTGGTAAAGCCTACAAGAGGATGTATCAAAAGTCCATCAACACATTCAAGCGCCGTCTTTTGCAAATATTCATGTGCCCTGTGTATAGGATTTCTTGTCTGAAATGCCACTATTTCATTCCAGCCCCTTCTTTCAATTTCTATCCTTGTTTCTGCCGGGCCAAACCTGTATCTGTAAAACTCATCCTTGATCTGTCTTTTAACAGCCTTTATATTACCACCTACTATAATATCACCTTTTTCATATAAATATTTTACACCAGGGTGGTTCCTGTCAACAGTCTGGTATATGCTTGCAGCCTCAATCCCCTTTTCTCTTTTGAATATATCGCTAATTTTCAAAACTCCGATAAATGTACCCTCTTTATTCATCAGAGCTGCTTCATCCCCGGTATCAAAATTTTCAGCCTCTTTTTCCGTGAATCGCAGGGTTACAGGTATGGGCCATACTGTCCTATCGTAAAGCCTCATATCACTTATAACTCTATCGTAATCATTTCGGCACATGAAACCTTTAAGAGGGCTCATGGCACCATTTGCAATTAAATCAACATCGGATACCTGTATTTCATCAAGAGTTATTTTCTTCATTTCAGCCAATTTCCCGTTATATACTTGCGATTCCTCATTATTCAAATATCTGTCAACCAGTTTTCCTCCATGTGGCTTAATCATATTTTAATCTCCCTTGTAATAATTATTACCGGTATATAGTATCACAAAAAACGTTC
>CAZANH010000507.1:0-8122 GCA_964486515.1 uncultured Eubacteriales bacterium | reverse complement strand
TCTTCTCCACGTTTTCTTCGACTCCTATGAATATTTTTAAGCATTAAATATATTTTATCACATTACATTAGAGTTAAACTACCTACATTGACACAAAGGTAAAAATTGCAATATAATTAATTAAAACTGATGGTTCGGAGAGTGCTGCGAAAATGCGTGCATATGAAATTATACTGAAAAAAAGAAATGGTGGAAGTCTGAACGAGGCAGAGATTAATTTTTTCATAAAAGGCTTCGTAAAAGGTGATATCCCTGATTATCAGGCAGCTGCCTTAATGATGGCAATCTACTTTAACGGAATGAATGAATTGGAGACTTCACAGTTCACAATGGCTATGGTTAACTCTGGAGAAAGAATTGATTTGAGTGGTGTTGAAGGAATTGTAACAGACAAGCATAGCACCGGCGGGGTCGGGGACAAGACCACGATTGTACTGGCACCATGGGTAGCAGCATGCGGCGCAAAAGTTGCAAAGATGGCAGGCAGAGGCCTGGGGCATACGGGCGGAACTATTGATAAGCTTGAGTCAATACCGGGTTTTTGTACTTCACTCAGCCCGGAGGAGTTTATCAATGCTGTTAATAAAACAGGTGTGGCTGTGACGGAGCAAACAGCAAACCTTGTACCAGCTGACAAAAAGCTTTATGTTTTAAGAGACCTCACCGCTTCGGTAGAAAGTGTGCCGTTGATTGCGAGCAGTATAATGAGCAAAAAAATTGCAGCCGGTGCCAATGCAATTATGCTGGATGTTAAGGCCGGAAACGGTGCGTTTATGAAAACCAGGGAGGATGCATTAAAACTTGTACGTACAATGGTTAAAATAGGGGAAAGTACCGGACATATAACCGATGCTGTTATAACCTCAATGGATCAACCCCTTGGATTCAACATAGGCAATTCACTTGAGGTTATTGAAGCAATTGAAACATTGAAGGGAAGGGGGCCTTCAGACCTTAAGGAATTGTGCCTTGTGCTGGGGGAACGTATGCTTGTAATGTCAAAAGTGGTGGAGGATATGAAAAAAGGGAGAGAATTAATGCTTAAGGTGCTCAAGGAAGGCATTGCTCTTGAAAAATTCAGAGAAATGGTAAAAAACCAGCATGGCAGGCCTGAGGTTGCAGATGATTATTCAATTTTGCCGGCTGCACATCATATAAGAGAAATTGAAGCTGATACGGAGGGATATGTACAGTCGATTGATACTCAGGAAATAGGTTTGACAGCAATGCTTCTGGGTGCAGGAAAAGAGAGCAGGACAGCAGAGATTGATCCAGCCGCAGGCATAGCCCTTCGCAAAAAATACGGCGACATGGTTAAAAAGGGAGAAACACTGGCAGTTATACATACAAACAGGGAGAAATTATTGAAGGAAGCCGGGGAAAGAATCAAAGCAGCATACGCTACAGGAAGGGAAAAACCGAAAAATCAACCCAGGCTGTTTCTTTGATGGAAACTGTTCGAGCATTGCTGTCTCAAAATAGCATGTTTCACTCCAGAGGCTTTTTCTTTTCCGGTAACTAACCGTACTGCATTCTGGGCATATCGTTTCCCCTTATTTTCATTTCCTTTTTAATTTTTATTTCAACTTCATCAGCATCATAACCTTTGCTGGCAATCCTCTGCCATTTTTCTTGGTAATTGCATGAAAATCATTTCCCAGTAAAATTTCAACCACATAAAAATTATTTGCCGGCAATGTCCTCCTCGGAAACATTTTATCAATGAATTTAAAATACTCTGTAAGTGTGGGAAGGGTTATGGAGATACGCCGTCAGAGTAAAGCCTAAGCCTGTCCAGAATATATTTCCCATCTTCCCCTGCTGCCACACACGGCTGGCAGTTTGTTATCCTCACCGGCACAGGCTCGATTTGTGTGATGCCTTTCTTATCGACTTTCAGGTTTATTATAACCGTCTCATCTGTCCCGTTTGGTGCCTGGCTGTCAAATATGAAATTGCCCAGGCTGTAAAAAATATACCCGCCGTTATATTCCTCAATTCCCTGAAGAACATGTGGATGGTGGCCTGCCACAACATCCGCTCCACTGTCAATTGCAAGATAAGCGAGTTCTCTTTGCTGTATGGATGGATAAAAGTCAAATTCCTTCCCCCAGTGGAATGACACAATGAGTACATCACATTTTTCACCGGCAGTTTTAATCTCTTCCCTGATAGTGCTGCTGTCTGCACAGGCTACATCAGGTCTGTTGGAGAAATGGAAGTAGCCCTCAGCGGGGAAGGCCGAAAATCCCAGAAATCCTGCAACAATACCTTTCACCTTGATATAGGCCGGTAAGCGTGCCGCAGTTGAATCCTCCCCCGCTCCCACAGACTTGATGCCTGCATCCTTCAGTACATTGAGTGTACTTACAAGTCCCTGTGTACCGTAATCCATTATATGGTTGTTGGCAAGATTTATCACATTGAAGCCTCCAGCCTTTAGCGCTTCGGCGTTGAACGGATGCGCACGGAATATGAGGTCTCTTCTTTTCAGCACCGGAATGCCCTCAAGTGTGAGAGGACATTCCAGATTGCCGAAAACAATATCCGAACCTATAAATACATCACTGACCATTTCATAGGGATAATGATCTCCCTCCCGGTCAATATACTCTTTCACGCCGCGGTCAAGAAGTATATCCCCGGTAAGTAGAACAGTAATATCCCGGGTGCCGCTTCCTATAACAATCACTAAACCCAGTATCAGCAGAAGCGTAAAAGGGATTATGTAAAGTGTTTTCATCTTTTTGAGTTTTTTCAGTTTTTCCATCCCTTTCAGCAACCTGATTCGTATGGCTCTGCAGGTACGGGTATCTCATCCTTCCTGTCGCCCTCAAAGTTTTCGGTCCATTCAGGCCTTTGAGGCGTCTGCCCGTCCTTTATCATCTTCTGCCACTCCTCATCCGTAAGACGCTTGTTGCTTTCAAACTCATAGTAACTGAACACGGCGCCCCTTGTAAGGTAAAGCTTGCCACCTATGGGTACCACGACAAAAATCTGGTGTGCGGGGCCAACCCCTTCTTCAAGGTACGTTTCCCTTACAGTATGTACATCGGCAATTACAGCCATGTTCTTGTCTGTTTCCGAGGTAATCTCAAACCATCTCAATCTTTGATCCGCGAGAGAGGATGTAAGGTATTCAAGCGTAGCCCCATAGGTGAGCATATTCATGTACTCTTGCTCTGTCAATTCCTCATTTTTTAATTCTTTTACAGAGCAGTTTATAAGAAAAGAAAGCATGTCTTCAAAATGCTGCATCCTGTTTTTGAGGTCATCCGGAAGAATTCCTCTCGAAGTGAGATTCTCCTTTGAGTACCTTGTAAGCCACAAAAGCTTTTGATAAAGCTCAACGTTGGGCTCCACATAGCCTTTTATAACTTCAGGTGGGGCACCGCCTCCGCATTCCGCACCGCTTTGCTTGCCGTAAAGTATTGTGTCGTGCCGAAGCTCAGCCCAGCTTGCCAGTGCAGTATTAAGCGATTTGTCGGCCCAGGCGCCGTTTCTCATGAAAGATGGGTATCCTTCATCAAAAGTCTCGAGCTGGGATTTAAGAACCCACAGCCACCCGTAATACATATTCGAGCGCCACCTATCCTGTGAAATCCCTGAAAATTTCTCTTCCATCTTTTTAAAAGCATCCGTATATCCAGCCCACTGTTCGGGAATTTTGTACATATTAACAAGCAGGTCAAGGGATCTTCCGGAGCCAAGTATCCCCATTACGTCAAGACCTTTTGGCATAGGGCGCTCCGGCCAGACTACAAGTTTTTGAAGTATTTCAGAATCAGGAATGTATCTTTGTCCCATGAATCGGAACTGCTTACCGGAAGGAGTATTCACAAACTGTGTCTGTATCTCGGGATCAGGAAGCTTTTCAAGTTCAGTCTTTAGTTTTGCAAGATTTTCTTCATCCATAAATTTATTAATATCCGGCTCAGAGCTGTACACATTTACCAGCGGCTCCTTGAAATCATAGATTGTAAGGTCATCCGCCTTACCTACATAAAAAACCGTCGGATCGTAGATGTTTTCCCAAAGCTGCAAATCAGAAGAACCTCCGCCCTCAAGGAAAAGCGCATATGTCATAAGAAGAGCCCTGGTTACCTGACTGACATCAAGCTCATTTGAAACATTATCTGCGTAAACATTGAAAGGCACCTGTCCGTACCACATCATTGTCCTGAAAAACCTTTCAAAGTCTTCATTTCTTGTGTAGTGTCCCCTTGGTTTATACTGGCTGTAGTCAAGCTTAAACGGGAATATGAAGGAATCTGTAAACCCCGCAGCGTTCATAACAAGCTCAAACTCTTTCTGTGCAAGCTCTCTTGCCTGCTGCGGCATATCCTTCGGCAGCTCCTTTTCAAGGACAAGCTGTGCCACGCCAAAATACGCGGTATTAACAAGTGCTTCGGCTTTAACCTCCGGCCTGCTTATCTTGTCATAAAGATATATGGATTTTGTAAGCATGCTCTTTGTCAGCTGCTCAAGGGACCCCAGCAATTGCTCAGACTCAAGTTTTCTCAGTGAATAGTCAAAGAATATATGGTATACCTGTAGTACTGAATCCACGGTTATAAATGAGGGCAGTTTCAGATACTCATTTTTTTCATATATGTAGAAAAGCTGCTCTTCATCCGAAGGAGTGACAACAAATCCGTTTTGGGAAAGCATCTGTGTTTGCAGCTTTGTAAACTCCCCGAACTGCTTAAGGTTTTCAATGTTTGACAGGTCCACGTTTACGGTATATTCTTCGAGAGAAGGTGTATATGTTTCGGGAGCATATTCCACCTCTATGGTCAGGCGCTCCGCCTCATCCTTAAATACCGGCTTTAAGTCCATACCATCTCCATAAGCGGTTTCTGTCTCAGCTTGTGTCGTCTCACCTGCCTCTTTGTTTGTACTTGTTGTATCCTCTGTTGTCATAGTTGTATCCTCATTTTGCGTCTGTGATTTGCTTGTTTTTGCGGTATCTTCTGTCTTGTCTGTCATGTCGGTATTTAGCTTTCCATTGCAGCCGGCAGAAATCATCAAAACAGCAATAAGATATGTGATACACATCATCCGTGATATTGCTCTTTTTGTACTCATACTTCTCAAACTCCTTTATAAAAGATTAATTATTCACTAACTCCCCGTTTTTACAAATCAGTACAATCCGCTCCGTCCTGTCTTCAATAATTACTTCTGCATCTATTGTCATATTTCCTCTTTTATCAGGTTCACCTCGTGATATTGATGTTACATCATCAAAAGCGTTGCTTTCACCTGTTCCCTCAAATCCGAATCCCTTCCAATTGTAGGAATTCACAATCTTTCTTCCGTCTGATAAAAGCTCAATAGACACAAGCTCATCCATACCGTCGCTGTCGATATCTGCAAATATGTAGTCTTCAAAAGGCCTGGATAGCCTTGAACCCAACCATTTTGGATATATACCCTCCTTTTCGGACCAGTTGTATATGAACGGTCTTTTTGCCTCAACCGGATGAAACCTGGCGGTCTTGAACACACCTATGGAGATTTCCTTTTTCCCGTCACCGTCAACATCCGCAGTCTGCACTTTCCATGGCTTTAAATCTTTTATATCATATTCAAAAACCCTTGCGCCATCCTTAATAACAAGACTGGTTCCATACCGTCTGCCGGGTTTACCTGTCATACACAGTTCCTCAAAATCTCCGTCATTGTCCATGTCTTCCCTGCAAGTACTTACCACTTTCTCCGTATTCAAATATATATATGCTCCAATGGCTGCTGCTATAATACATAATACCGCTGCTGCAATCAGCTTTCGTTTCATAGCTTATCTCCTGTCTGATTCACTACATATTATTATACCACTCTTAATACTTTAAAGTTGCCTTGAGTGGAATTAAATTATTTTTATCTACATAAATCTCATTTAAAATATATATAGCCATGATTAATATCAAGGCATGTTTTACTGCACAGAAGAAAGGATTTAAAAAATGAGTGAAGTATACGGTAAATGCTATAATCGTAAGCGATAGGTTGAATTTATAGAATTGGCAAGGCGGCAGTAATAAGATTAAGAGTGGATGAAGCGGATAATTCAATATGCTTTATTTGCGGCGAATTAAATAATATCCGCAAATGTACGCTCGGTTTTCCTGAAATGTCTAAGTCCGGTGATTAAAATAACAATTACAAGTACTATGGAAAATATAAAGCCCGGGATATATATATCGGCCTTGCCTCCAAGAATGGCCCAGCGAAAACCGTCTATTACGCCAACCATCGGGTTTATTGAGTAAAGAAGTTTCCATTTGTCTGGTACGACACTGCTCAAAAAACCTACCGGAGAGATATACATTCCCAGTCTAACCACGAAGGGAACCACGTACCGAAAATCTCTGTATTTTATATTCAGTGAGGAAAACCAAAATCCTGCACCCAATGTAATTCCAAAAACAATTATAATAAAAAAGGGAAGAGTAATGATTTTCCAGTCCGGAGAATACCTGTAAGAAACCATCATGACAATGAGAATAACAAAGGATATCAAAAAATCCACAAAGCTTACAATCACGGAACTGACAGGAATTATAAGCCTTGGGAAATATACCTTTGAAACCATGTCTTTATTGCCGATAAGACTGTTGCTGCTTTCGGACAGCGCACTGTCGAAAAACTGCCATGGCAGCATTGCAGTAAATACAAGGATTGGATAGGGAATTCCATGGGTGGGGAAATCAGCAATTTTACCAAATATTACTGTAAAAACCACCATTGTCAAAAGAGGCCTTAAAACCGCCCATAGAATACCTATGACTGTTTGCTTGTAACGTACCAGAATATCTCTCCACGCAAGAAAGAAGAACAATTCCCTGTACATCCACAAGTCTTTGAAATATTGTTTTCCATGTTTCCCGGCTTCAATATGAACAATCTGTTCTCTGCTATTTTTCATGTTTCCTCCAGAGATTTATTTTTGTGTAATTTAATTTGCTTTTAAATTTGCTTATATATATACTAATGATCCTGCCTGCCGAATTGTTAACGGATTTACCCGTTATTTTTAATTTGATTACAAGGCTGCTTATTGATTTGCGGATAGATAAGCCGGACTTTCTAATGAAGACTTTGTATTTTTTTACAAAAACATCACATATATATGAAACATCTTCATAAATGAATTTATTTTTTACTCTGTTAAATATGATTCCAATAATACCAGCGTTGACATTTCTTAATCCGGAAACTGATTTTTTAACCCTGTTGGATTGAACCGTTCCTGATTGAATCACAAATATTACCGCTCCTCTTCCGGCTGCAATTTCAATACAGTCTATAAAACTAGAAACAGGAGGTGTATCTATTACTAAAATGTCATAATTGTGTTCGGCTTCGTCAATAAAGCTGTTGAATTCTATCGAAGACAGCTTTTCAGCGGGATTCGACAGGACATATCCCGTAGGAACATAATCAATTCCGTTATAATTTGTCCTGTAAATAATTTCGCTGAAAGAAAATGTTTTAGCGATATAATTTGAAAGTCCGGGAGTAAAACAGGTATCTTTGTTAAAATATCTTAAATTATTTTTGCGGAAATCCGCATCAACAAGAAGTACCCGCAGTCCTTTTTTTGCCATTGACACAGCCAAATTTACAGCAATTGTCGTTCTGCCTTCACCGAAATCCGTACTTGCTATTATGAAGGTTTTAACCTCCCTTTCTGAAAAAAATATATTGGATCTTAAGGTATTGTAAGCCTCTTCTATATAGGACTTTGAGCAGCTGTCCGTCTGAATTACATATTTCTTTAAACCGGTAATATTTATGACAGCAGGTTTATGGAACATTTCATTGGGTAATGTCCCTAAAACTCTCAAACTTGTGCATTTTTCAGCATCTTCTTCTGTTTTTATCGAATTGTCAAGGTAATCATAGAGGAATATAATGCACAAGCAGCCTGCGAAACTTGATATGAAAGTCAGTGCGATGTTCATTGCCGTTTTTGGTGATACCGGTTTTGCAGATGTTTCAGGTTCTCCGAACATGTTGATATTGTCTTCGGATGTTAAATCCCTGATACTTTCTATAAATATTGTACTTGTCATAAGGGCAATTTGCTGGGCGGTAGCAGGGTCACTGTCCCTGG